>NZ_JBHYTK010000055.1:0-46224 GCF_042749255.1 Streptomyces sp. NPDC059524
CGGCCACCGCGTGGGACGCGGGGCCGGCGGCCTCGGTGCGGGTCCGCTCAGGCGGGCACGGTGCACTCGAAGGCGTGCAGGTACGGGTTGACGGGGCGGATCTCGCCGATGGCGAGCCCCGCGTCGGTCAGCCGCTCCACCATGCTCTGCCGGGTGTGCTTGGCGCCGCCGACGTTGAGGAGCAGCAGCAGGTCCATCGAGGTCGTGAACTTCATCGACGGGGTGTCGTCGACGAGGTTCTCGATGACGACGACCCGGGCCCCGGGCCGGGCCGCCGCGCGGACGTTGGCCAGCGTCCGGCGGGTGCTCTCGTCGTCCCACTCCAGGATGTTCTTGATGATGTAGACGTCCGCCTCGACCGGGATGGCCTCACGGCAGTCGCCGGGCACGATGCGCACCCGGGAGGCGAGGGCGCCGCCCTCGCGCAGCCGGGGGTCGGCGTTGTCGACGACGCCCGGCAGGTCGAGCAGGGTGCCGTGCATCGCGGGGTGCTTCTCCAGCAGACAGGCCACCACATGACCCTGGCCGCCGCCGATGTCCGCGACCGAGGTCACGTCCCGCAGGTCGAGCAGGTCCGCGACGTCCCGTGCCGACTGCTCGCTGGACGTGGTCATGGCGCGGTTGAACACGTGCGCCGACTCGGGGGCCTCGGAGTTGAGGTAGGTGAAGAACTCCCGGTCGTACACGTCCTCGAAGACGTTCCGGCCCGAGCGCACCGCCTCGTCGAGCTTCGGCCACACGTTCCACGTCCACGGCTCGGTGCACCACAGGGCGATGTACCGCAGGCTGTGCGGGTCGTCCTCGCGCAGCAGCCGGGACATCTCCGTGTGCGCGAACGTGCCGTCCGGGCGCTCGGTGAAGACGCCCTGGCTGGACAGCGCGCGCAGCAGCCGGCGCAGGGTGTGCGGCTGGGTCTTCACCGCCGCCGCCAGTTCGTCCACGCTCAGGGGGACGTCGTCCAGGGCGTCGGCGACGCCCAGGCGGGCGGCCGCGCGGACGGCGGCGGCGCACGCCGCCCCGAAGACGAGCTCCCTCAGCCGCATGGGCGGCGGGGGAGCGAGACCGGGCGCGGGTGCCGGATCGACGGTCGTCATGTTGCCTCACTTCTGCCTGCGTGATGCGGGTCGTGATGGGGGTGAAGGGGGTGGGGACTTGTCGCGAGGGGCGGCACGGGTCAGCACAATCCGCCGGGCAGGGAGGTCGCGCACCTGTTGTCGCGGAAGGTGTTGCCCTCGCCGTCGTCCTGGACGGCCAGGTCGGCCGTGCCGTTGCGCACGGCCACGTTGTCGCGGATCGCGTTGCGCTGGTTGAGGGCGTTCTTGAAGTTCTTGGCCAGCACGATGCCGCCCGACATGGGGGCCTCGCCCACGTTGTCCTCGACGCGGTTGCCGGCCACCAGCGAGTCCTCGACGCCGGTGAGGATGATCCCCGAGCCCTGCAGATAGGGCAGCCGGGCGGTCTTCGCGCAGTACTTGTTGTTGGCGTGGACGTGGTTGGCCACCACGCGCAGCTGACCGGGGCGGGGCGTGTTCTCGTCGCCGACGAGGAACATCGCGGTGCAGTTGCCGGTCGCGTCGTTGTGGTCGACGGTCAGGTTCCGCAGGCGCCGCACCGTGAGGCCGATCCGGTTGTCGGCGAGGCGGTTGTGGCTGATCACCGCGCGGTGGGTGTCCACGGCCCCCTCCTCGGCGGTGACCGTGTTGGCGACGAACAGTCCGGCGTCGCCGTTGCCGGTGACGGTGTTCCCGCGGAACACGCCCCGCACGGACCGCTCCTGGGCGATGCCCCACTGGCCGTTCTTCTCGGCGTGCACCCCCTCAACCCGCAGCCGGTCGGTCCCGGTCGCCCACAGGCCGGTCTTGGAGAAGCCGCGCAGCGTCAGCGAGCGCACGGTGACGTTCTTGACGGGGTCGGCCTCGGTGCCGCTCACGCAGACGCCGTTGCCGGCCTTCGCGCAGGCGCTGTCGCCGGAGGTGTCGGGGACGACGACGGTGGACCGGGCTCCGGACCCCTGCAGGGTCACGCCCGACACGTCGACGTCGACGCTCTCGTGGTAGGTGCCGGGAGCCAGGCGGACGACGTCCCCCGGCCTCGCGGCGTCGATGGCTTTCTGGATGGACTCGCCCGGGTTCACGTGGTGCACCGTCCGGGCGGCGGCGGCCGGTGAGGCGGCCCCGAGGCCCGACGCGACGGCGGCCGCGGCGCAGGCGAGGCCCACAATCTGTCGTGTGGTCACATGGCGAAGCTATGAGCGGCCGTTCCGCCCTGCCACCGCTGTTCCCCCAGGCGGGCCAGGGGCTTCTAGAGTCTCCTGCGGACCCGGAACGGTTTCCGCCGCCGGGCCGCCCGCCGTAGTCGGACCCCGGGCATCGGGCCCGGCGCGACAGATGAGAGGGTCAGGCGAGTGAGTGAGACACCGAAGAGCACCCTGCAATACCGCTTCGACGGGCCAGAAGACGCCCCTGTCCTGATCCTGGGTCCCTCACTGGGCACCACCTGGCACATGTGGGACCGGCAGATCCCCGAGCTGGTCAAGCAGTGGCGGGTGTTCCGCTTCGACCTCCCCGGACACGGCGGCGCCCCGGCGTACCCCGTCGACTCCGTCGGGGAGCTCGCCGCCCGGCTGCTCGCCACGCTCGACGAGGTCGGCGTGCAGCGCTTCGGATACGCGGGCTGCTCGCTGGGCGGCGCGATCGGCGCCGAACTGGCGCTGCGGAACCCGCAGCGCGTCGCGTCCCTCGCCCTGATCGCGGCCTCGCCCCGCTTCGGCACCGCCGACGAGTTCCGCCAGCGCGGCGTCATCGTGCGCAGCAACGGCCTGGACCCCATCGCCCGTACGTCGCCCGAGCGCTGGTTCACCTCCGGCTTCGCCGCCGCCCAGCCCGCCATCACGGACTGGGCCGTGCAGATGGTCCGCACGACCGACCCGGGCTGCTACATCGCCGCGTGCGAGGCCCTCGCCGCCTTCGACATCCGTACCGAGCTCGGCGCCATCGGCGTCCCCACGCTCGTCCTCGTCGGCTCGGAGGACCAGGTGACGGGTCCGGCCGAGGCCCGCACCCTCGTCGCCGGCATACCCGACGCCCGGCTCGCCGTCGTCCCCGGCGCCTCGCACCTGGCCCCGGTCGAGCAGCCCGCCGCCGTCACCGACCTCCTGGTCCGGCACTTCTCCACGGCCTGGCAGCCCGCCCAGGACACCGGCCAGCACGCCATCCCCGCGCCGCCCGTCAAGCCGGTCCTGGCCCCGCCCGCGCCGACCGGGCCCGTCGCCGAGATCGCCCCGGCCGCGCACCAGCCCGAGGCGGCCGTGCGGCCCGACCCGCACGACACGGGCCTCAAGGTGCGCCGCGAGGTGCTCGGCGACGCGCACGTCGACGGCGCGCTGGCCGAGGCCGACGACTTCTCCGGCGAGTTCCAGGAGTTCATGACCCGCTACGCGTGGGGCGAGATCTGGGCCCGCCCGGGACTCGACCGCCGGATGCGCTCCTCGGTGACGCTCACCGCCCTCGTCGCGGGCGGCCACCTCGACGAGCTGGCCTTCCACACGCGCGCCGCGCTGCGCAACGGCCTGACCGCGGACGAGATCAAGGAGATCCTGATGCAGACGGCCGTCTACTGCGGCGTGCCGGCGGCGAACTCCGCGTTCAAGGTCGCCCAGCGTGTCATCCGCGAGGAGACCACGCCGCAGGAATGACCGAGCAGGATGGGACCATGACGCTCACCTTCAAGAAGCTGTCCCACGCCTGCGTCCGCCTCGAGAAGGACGGACAGGTCCTCGTCGTCGACCCGGGCGGGTTCTCGGAACCGGACGCGGCGGTCGGCGCCGACGCGATCCTCGTGACCCACGAGCACCCGGACCACTTCGACGAGGCACGGCTGCGCGCCGGGATGGAGGCCCGCCCCGGCGCGCAGATCTGGACCCTGCGCTCGGTCGCGGAGAAGCTCTCCGCCGCGTTCCCCGGCCGCGTCCACACGGTCGGGCACGGCGACACGTTCACGGCCGCCGGCTTCGACGTCCAGGTCCACGGCGAACTGCACGCCGTCATCCACCCGGACATCCCGCGCATCACGAACGTCGGCTACCTCCTCGACGGCGGCGCCGTCTTCCACCCCGGCGACGCGCTCACCGTCCCCGACCGGCCCGTCGACACGCTGATGCTCCCGGTCATGGCGCCCTGGAACAAGATCGCCGAAGTGATCGACTACGTGCGCGAGGTGAAGCCGAGCCGCGCCTACGACATCCACGACGCGCTCCTGACCGACCTGGCCCGCCCGATCTACGACAACCAGATCGGCGCGCTCGGCGGCACCCGGCACCTGCGCCTGACGCCGGGCGACACCGTCCGGCTGTGACCCGGTCTCAGCGCGCGAGGAGCTCCAGCACCTCGTCCGTCGTGCCCAGCTCGGCGATGCGCGGATAGATCTTGCCGAACGTGTGCGCGTGCGACGCGGCGTCGGTGTCGGTCGTCGCGTCCTCGACCACCAGCAGGTGGTAGCTGAGCTCGAAGGCCGAGCGCGCCGTGGACTCCACGCCGATCGACGTCGAGATGCCGCCGAGCACGAGCTGCGTGACCCCGCGCCTGCGCAGCTGCAGATCCAGCTCCGTACCGGTGAAGGCGCCCCAGTGCCGCTTGGTGATCACGATGTCGTCGCCGAGCGGGCCCAGCTCGTCGGGGAACGCGGCGAACGCGGCCGGCGGGGCCTGGGTGAGGCCCGGCGCCGCGGCCCGGCTCACCGGCAGGTCGCCGCCGTCGGGCGACCACGCGACCCGCACCCGCACGACCGGCAGGCCCCGGGCGCGGAACGCGTCGGCGAGCCGCGCCGCGTTCTTGAGCACCGTGTCCGCGGGGTGCGGGGCGGTCGGCAGGCCGAGGATGCCCTGCTGGAGGTCGATGAGGACGAGGGCGGGGCGCTCGTCCAGGGCCGGGGCGGGAAGGCTGCTGTCACTCATATTTCGACAGGCTACCTGTCGAAAAGGCCGTTGTCGTACCCGCCCGGTAGGTTGTGGGACATGCGCATCGCTACCTGGAACGTGAACTCGATCACCGCCCGCCTGCCCCGGCTCCTCGCCTGGCTCGAGAGCAGCGGCACGGACGTGCTGTGCATCCAGGAGACCAAGTGCTCGGCCGAGCAGTTCCCGGCGGAGGAGCTGCGCGAGCTCGGCTACGAGTCGGCGGTCAACGCGAACGGGAGGTGGAACGGGGTGGCGCTGCTCTCCCGCGTCGGCCTCGAGGACGTCGTCAAGGGCGTGCCCGGCGACCCCGGCTACGACGGGGCCGAGGAGCCCCGCGCCGTCTCCGCGACCTGCGGCCCGGTCCGTGTCTGGTCGGTCTACGTGCCGAACGGGCGGGAGGTCGACCACCCGCACTACGCGTACAAGCTGCGCTGGTTCGAGGCGCTCAAGGCGGCGGTGGCCGGCGACGCGCAGGGCTCCCGCCCGTTCGCGGTGATGGGCGACTACAACGTGGCGCCGACCGACGACGACGTCTGGGACATCTCCGTCTTCGAGGGCGCGACGCACGTGACGCCGGCCGAGCGGGCCGCGCTCGCGGCGCTGCGCGAAGCGGGGCTCAGCGATGTCGTGCCGCGCCCCCTGAAGTACGACCACCCCTTCACGTACTGGGACTACCGCCAGCTCGGCTTCCCCAAGAACCGCGGCATGCGGATCGACCTGGTCTACGGGAACGCGCCGTTCGCCAAGGCGGTCTCCGACGCCTACGTCGACCGCGACGAACGCAAGGGCAAGGGCGCCTCGGACCACGCTCCCGTCGTGGTCGACCTCGACGTCTAGCGCGCCCTGACCGCCGGTGGGGCTTCTCGCGCCCCGCGGCCCAGCAGGCCCCTGGGGCGCACGAAGTGTGCCTTCAGGGGCGCGGGGAACTGCGCGACCAGCCCCCACCGGGCCGCACCCGCCGACGCACCGGCGAAGCTACGGCGCGAGAAGGCCCAGGTCGACCGAGGAGCCCAGCGCAGCGAGCCCCGCATCGCCGGGATGCAGATGATCCCCGCTGTCGAACTCGGCCCGCATCCGAGCCGGCCGCCCCGGATCCCGCAGCACCGCGTCGAAGTCCAGCACCGCGTCGAACCCCGAACCGGGCCCGCGCAGGAACCGGTTCACCTCGACCCGCCCCGCGTCAGCGGCAGCCGTGCACAGCGCCTCCCCCTCGCACGGGGTGATCGTCGCCCCGATCACCCGCAACCCCCGCGCCCGCGCCAGCGCGGCGACCTCGCGCAGCCCCGCCACGACCTGCTCGGCACTCGCGCCCCACCGCAGATCGTTGATCCCCTGGAAGACGACGACGGTCCGCGCCGAGGTCTGGGCGAACACGTCCCGGTCGATCCGGTGCAGCGCGCTCACCCCGCCCGTGTCCACGGACACCCCGTCGCCCGGATACCGGTCCCCGACGACCTTGTTCGCCGAGATCCCCTGGTTCAGCACCCCGTAGCGCGGCACCTGCGACTGCCCGAGCAGCCGCCGCGCCAGCACGTTCGGCCAGCGCCTGTTCGCGTCCTGGGTCGACTTCACCCCGTCCGTGATCGAGTCCCCGAGCAGCACCACGGACCCGGGCCCGCCGCCCACGTCGACCCCGGTGAGCAGCGGCCAGTACGAGATCGTCGAGGTGAAGGCCGCGCCGGCGGCGTCCGTCGCGTGGTCCCCGGGCTCGCTCACGTACGACCGCTGGAGCGCCTGGCTGTGCACGGGCGCGCTGAGCACCGGGTCGGGCAGGTGGAAGCTGACGAGGAGGTCGGAGTCGGCCGGCACGTCGAAGTCGACCGGGTCGCTGAACGCCTGTGCCCCGGCGGGCAGTTGTGTCCCGGAGGCGCCTCGGAAGGTGAGCGGGACGGGCGCGCCGCGCGTCGCGGCCCCGGCCTCGCGCACGGCGACCGACGCGCTGCCGATCCGTACGGGCGTCGACGCGAAGGTGTTGTCGAGCCGGATCCGGACCCGGGGGCCGCCCGTGCTCGTGTGCACGACGAGCCGTACCGTCCGGTCCGCCCACGGGCCGACCGTCGTGTACCCGGCGGTCGAGGCCGCCCAGGTGCCCGTCCAGCCGTGCGTCGCCCGGCGGACGGAGACGTCGAAGACATGCAGCGCGCGGCCGGCCTCGTCCGGCGCTCCGGGCAGGTCGACGGAGGCGATGGCCCGGTCCGCGCGGACCGGCACGGTGACCACGTACAGCCGGGTCCGGTCGGGGACCTGCCCCTGCGGCGTGTTGCGATGGGGGAGCGCGACGGACTTCGTGGCGAGCGGGCCGGTGCGCCAGTCCGGGGCGGTGAGCGTGTACCGGGAGCGCGAGCCGTCCGTGTAGCGGACCGTGCCCGTGCCGCTCGCGTCGCCGCCGGTCCCGGCGACGAGGAAGGCGAGCGCGTTCCCGCTGCCCCGCAGCCGGACGCGCTGGCCGTCGGCCCGGACGTTGTCGGGGCCGTCGCCCGCCGTGCGCGGCCAGTGGAGCTCGGCGCCCTGGACGCCGAGGCGGCGCCCGGGGGTCCAGCCCGCCGCCGTCAGGTCCTGGGCGGACAGCGAGCCGCCCGCGCCGTCGAAGTCGGCCTCGGCGGGCCGGTCGTCGTCGCTGACGGCCCGATTGTCGAAGAGGCGCGCCCCGGGGGGCGGGCCGGGGGGCGGGGGGGGCCCGGGGGCGCCCTGGCCGCCCCGGTTGCGCCACCCGCCCCCCCGGGGGGCCGCCCTCGGGTCTGTGCGGGGCGGCCTCGGCGGTCGTCGCGGGCGCGAGGCCCGCGCAGGCCGCCAGTAGGACAGCTGTTCCCCAGGTGCGTCGGCGCACGGCCGGCTCCCTCCGTGGTGCGGCGGGCGTGACAGGTGTGCCATGAACGTAGGAAGGGGGCAGGGACGCGTCAATGAGGCGCGTATGAAGCGGGCACGAACGCACCGCGAACAGCGGGTCCGCGCGCCCTGTGGTGCCGGGGCCAGGGGGAATGCGAGGCTGGACGGCATGAAGATCCCGTTCGTGGACAATTGGCGCAAGAAGCACGAGCCCGTCCTCGCCGTCGCGACGGCCGTGCCGGACGGCGGCGGTGCGGGTTCCGCTGGTACGGGCGGCGGCGACGGACTCGCCGAACTGCTCTCGGAGTGCGAGCTGTTGCGCTCGCAGGCGGCCGCGGCGGGCATCGAACTCGACGACTCCGTACGGTCCTTGGAGAAACTCGACCAACTCGTGCCGCGCTGGCGCGAGGACCCCGAGGTGCTGCCCTGGCTCGGCAACGACGCGGGCCTGTACCTCGGTACGGTCCTGGTGCGCCATGTGCCGGGCGCCGCCTGGGTGATCCGGCCGGACGGGCAGCCCGTCGTGCTCCTGGAGTCGGGCCGGGAGATCGAGGTCGTGGAGGCCGGACAGGAGTGGGCGGAGAGCGGGGCCCCGGAGCTCTCCCAGTTCTACGCGGAGGCCGCCGAGTCCTGAGCGGCATGATCTGAGCCGCAAATACGGTTAATGCCCATACGTGCGTGTCGTCGGTTAAGTCCCCTATAAGCGTGGATAGTTTGCGCAAACCGAGACAGCTGAGAGTGGGCAGGACTGGCATGGCCGTCGATCCTTTGATCGAGCTGCGTGACGTGAACAAGTACTACGGGGAGCTGCATGTCCTCCAGGACATCGACCTCACCGTCGGCAAGGGGGAGGTGGTCGTGGTCATCGGCCCTTCGGGGTCGGGCAAGTCGACGCTCTGCAGGACGATCAACCGGCTGGAGACGATCCAGTCCGGCACCATCAGGCTCGACGGCAAACCGCTGCCCGAGGAGGGCAAGGCGCTCGCGCAACTGCGGGCCGAGGTCGGGATGGTCTTCCAGTCCTTCAACCTGTTCGCGCACAAGACGGTCCTCCAGAACGTCTCGCTGGCCCAGGTGAAGGTCAGGAAGCGCAAGAAGGAGGAATCCGACCGGCGCTCCCGCGAACTCCTCGACCGCGTCGGCCTCGCCGCCCACGCCGACAAGTTCCCCGCCCAGCTCTCCGGCGGCCAGCAGCAGCGCGTGGCCATCGCCCGCGCCCTCGCCATGGACCCCAAGGCCCTGCTCTTCGACGAGCCGACCTCCGCCCTCGACCCCGAGATGATCAACGAGGTCCTCGAGGTCATGCAGCAGCTGGCCCGCGACGGCATGACCATGGTGGTCGTCACCCACGAGATGGGCTTCGCGCGCACCGCCGCCGACCGCGTCGTGTTCATGGCCGACGGGAAGATCGTCGAGGACCGCGCCCCCGAGGACTTCTTCACGCATCCCGAGAGCGAGCGCGCCCGCGACTTCCTCTCCAAGATCCTCAAGCACTGACCGGGGGAGTGCAGCACCTCATGATCGTAAAGTCGCTCAGGCTGCTCTCCGCCCTCGCGGTGGCCGCGCTGGCCGCCACCGCCTGCGGCAAGGAGGGCACGCCGCCCGTCAAGGGCCCCTCGGCCGCCGAACTCCCCAAGTACCAAGTGGCACAGGGCTTCTCGCTGCCCGACTCCAAGACCTGGAAGAAGGCGGACAAGCGAGGCCACTTCGTCGTCGGCGCCAAGGAGGACCAGCCCTACCTCGGTGAGAAGAACCCCGCCAACGGCGTCTACTCGGGCTTCGACATCGAGATCGCCAAGATGATCTCCGCCTCGCTCGGCCTGGACCCGAAGAAGATCTCCTTCAAGACGATCGCCTCCGCCAACCGCGAGACGGCCCTGCAGAACGGTCAGATCGACTACTACGTCGGCACGTACACCATCAACGACAACCGCAAGAAGCTCGTCGGCTTCGGCGGCCCGTACTACATGGCCGGCCAGAGCCTGCTCGTGCGGACCGACGAGGACGACATCCACGGCCCCCAGGACCTCGACGGCAAACGCGTCTGCTCGGCCGCCGGATCGACCCCGTACCAGCGCATCCAGGCCGACTACCCCAAGGCCGAACTCGTCGCCTACGACACCTACTCGGTCTGTGTCGACAACCTGCTGACCTACCAGGTCGACGCCGTGACCACCGACGACGCGATCCTGCTCGGCTACGCGGCCAAGGTCCCCGACGAGCTGAAACTGGTCGGCAAGCCGTTCTCCGAGGAGCCGTACGGCATCGGCGTGCCCCGCTCCGACAACGCGCTGCGCTTCGCCGTCGACACCGCGCTCGCCCAGCGCGAGAAGGACGGCGACTGGAAGAAGGCGTACGACGCGACGCTCGGCCTGTCCGGCGTGCCCGCACCGAAACCGCCCGCCATCGACCGCTATCCGGCGAGCTGAGGACCCGCACCGTGAACGTACTGACCGAAAACTTCTCGACCTACTGGAAAGGCTTCCTCGGTACGGTCGAGCTCACCGTCTACGCCTCGATCCTCGCCCTCGTGCTGGGCTTCGTCATGGCGTCGTTCCGCGTCGCGCCCGTCGGCTCCTTCCGCGCCTTCGGCACCGCCTGGGTCACCGTCCTGCGCAACACCCCGCTGACCCTGCTGTTCTTCGCCGTCCTGCTCGGCCTGCCGCGCTTCGGGCTCGTGCTCCCCTTCACCGTCTTCGCGGTGCTCGCGCTCGGCTGCTACACCTCCGCGTTCATCTGCGAGGCGCTGCGCTCCGGCATCAACACCGTGCACAAGGGGCAGGGCGAGGCCGCCCGCAGCCTCGGCATGTCCTTCGGCCAGACCCTGACCCTGGTGATCCTGCCGCAGGCGTTCCGCTCCGTGATCGCGCCCGTCGGCTCCAACCTGATCGCGCTCGCCAAGAACTCGGCGATCGCGGGCGCCTTCAGCGTCACCGAACTGCTGGGCACCTACAAGACGCTCAGCGAGCTCGGCTTCAACATCATCTGGACCTTCGTCTGGATCGCGGTCGGCTACCTCATCATCACGCTCGCCATCAGCGGGGTGTTCAACCTCATGGAAAAGCGCTGGGGAGTCGCCCGATGAAAGCCCTCGACCACGGCGCCACCGCCCTCTACGACATCCCGGGGCCCAACACCGAGCGCCGCCACAAGCTGTACGGTCTCGTCTCCACCGTGATCCTGCTCGCACTCGTCGGCTGGATCCTCTACCTGCTCTTCGACACTGACCAGTTCACCAGCACCAAGTGGACCCCCTTCGAGTACAAGGGCATCCAGGAACTGCTGCTGCGCGGCCTCGGGAACACGCTCAAGGCCTTCGCCATCGCTGCCGTGCTGTCCCTGGCGCTCGGCACGGTCCTCGCCGTGGGACGCCTGTCCGACCACCGCCCCGTGCGCTGGCTCGCCACCCTGTTCGTGGAGTTCTTCCGCGCGATGCCGGTCCTCGTGATGATCTTCTTCATCTACGTGGCCCTCAAGGCCGAGCCGCTGCCCGCCCTCGTCGCCGGACTGACCCTCTACAACGGCTCGGTGCTCGCCGAGGTCTTCCGCTCCGGCATCAACGCGGTCGAACGCGGCCAGCGCGAGGCCGCGTTCGCGCTCGGCATGCGCAAGACGCAGGTCATGACGCACGTCCTGGTGCCGCAGGCGGTGCGGGCCATGCTGCCCGCCATCATCAGCCAGCTCGTGGTCGCCCTGAAGGACACCTCGCTGGGGTATCTGATCACCTATGAGGAGTTTCTCCACGCCGGGAAGCTCATCGCGTCGAACCTCGACTACGATTTGCCCTTCATCCCCGTGGTGATGGTGATCTCGCCGATCTACATCGGGATGTGCATGTTGCTGTCGTGGTTCGCCCAGTGGGTGGCCAAGCGTCAGCGGCGCAATCCCAAGACCGAGGCCGCGGACGTCGCCCCGGCCGAACCAGGGACGCTGCTGCCCGGAGTGCAGTAGCCACAGAGCGTCGGCCGTCCACGCCCGGCCGCAGCCGGAGATCACTCCTCGCGAGGAGAAGGTCAGCTGCGTGCGGGACGGGACGGGCCGCCTGCTTGCCGAGGCCGAGCGGGCCCCTGCCGCATTCGTACGCGGCCGGGGTACCGCTCTTCCTTGGTCCGGGCCCCCTACTTGGCGCGGTGGGAGTTGCGCGGGGCCGCCGTGGCCGGCAGCGGCTGCTGGGCCGCACGCGTCACGTCGGAGACCAGCTCGACGACGTCCGGGCCGTAGGCGCCCGAGTTCACGACCTTCAGGAGCAGTACGAACGAGCTGTTGCCGTGCTTGCGCGCGAGCCGCTCGTGATGGCGGGCCAGATACCGCGTCGCCGCCTGATTGGTGATGGGCAGCTGCCCGCAGAACAGGAACACCGGCCGCGCCTCGCGCGACTCACCGGCCGTCAGCCGCGCCAGGATCACGTACTCGGTACGGCCCGGCTCCACCCGGTAGCGCTCGGAGCCGACCTGGAACGCGCCGCGGTCAGGACCCGGCTCCGGATCCGTGTTGACCCGGATCCCCGGCAGCAGGCTCACCATGTGCGCCGCCATCCGCCGGTTCGACGCCGGCCCCCCGACACAGAACTCGGTGCGCTCGCCGAAGCCCTGCTGGGCCGTGTCGTGCGCCACGACCTGGGCGTGCGCCCCGCAGTCCTTGACGATCGCCGCCAGTTCCAGCAGCGCGAACACGTCGTGCCGCTTGACCGCCAGCTCGGGGCCGCCCGCGTCGCGGTTCACCACCAGCAGCGACTCCGCGTTGTCGGGCAGTCCGAAGAAGGCCTGCTTGCGGCGGAGCTTCCGTTTCCACAGATAGGTGCGGGCGAGCCAGCCCAGCGAGGCGCTGATGCCCGCTGCGATCAGGCCGAGGACGATGTTGCGCACGTCTTCAGTCATGGGGGCGCACTCTAGCCAACCGGCGTACCGGTGTTCGAGGGGGTCCTGACGGTGCCGTGAAGGCAAGTTACGCTGCGCAGACGGTTGTTGACTGGAGGTACTGATGAGACGTTCAGTTGCACGGAATCTGTCCCTCTGCGCCCTTGCGGTGAGCATGGTGGCGGTCGGGGCGGCCGCGCCCCCTTCGTCCGCTTCCGGCGGCTCCTCGGGAGCGCCGCAGAAGGTTCCGGTCGCCGTCGGCCACGGCGGCGCCGTGGCCAGTGTCGATGCCGACGCCTCCGCGGCCGGCATCGAGGTCCTCAGGAACGGGGGCAACGCGGTGGACGCCGCCGTCGCCACCGCCGCCGCGCTCGGCGTCACCGAGCCCTACTCCGCCGGCGTCGGCGGAGGCGGCTACTTCGTCTACTACGACGCGAAGACCCGGCAGGTGCACTCGATCGACGGCCGCGAGACCGCGCCGCTGAACGCCGGCTCCGACCTGTTCCTGGAGAACGGCAGACCGCTCGCCTTCGCGGACGCCGTCACCAGCGGCCTGAGCGTCGGCACCCCCGGCACCCCCGCCACCTGGGCCTCCGCCCTCGACGCCTGGGGCAGCAAGGGCCTCGGCACCGTCCTCGAGCCCGCCGAACGGCTCGCCCGGGACGGCTTCACCGTCGACGACACCTTCCGCTCCCAGACCGCCTCCAACGAGGCCCGCTTCCGCAACTTCCCGGACACCTCCCGGCTCTTCCTGCCCGGCGGACAGCTCCCGGTCGTCGGCTCGACCTTCCGCAACCCCGACCTCGCCCGCACCTACGCGCAGCTCGCCCGCCAGGGCGTCGGCGCGATCTACCACGGCGACATCGGCGCCGACGTCGTCAAGACCGTCAACGCGCCGCCCGTCGACCCGGCCTCCGGCTGGAACGCCCGCCCCGGCGAACTGTCCACGAAGGACCTGGAGGCCTACGCCGCCAAGTTCCAGACCCCGACCAGGACCTCGTACCGGGGCCTCGGCGTCTACTCCATCGCCCCGTCCTCCTCCGGCGGCACCACCGTCGGCGAGGCGCTCAACATCCTGGAGCGCACCGACCTCTCCAAAGCCTCCAAGGCCCGCTATCTGCACCGCTTCATCGAGGCCAGCCGCATCGCGTTCGCCGACCGCGGTCGCTGGGTCGGCGATCCGGCCGCCGAGGACGTGCCCACCAGGCAACTGCTCTCCCAGCGCTTCGCCGACGCACGCGGCTGTCTGATCCAGGACGACACGGTCCTCACCAGCCCGCTGGCCCCCGGCGACCCCCGCCACCCGGGCACGTGCGGCAGGACCGGCGACCAGGCCGCGCCGACGACGTACGAGGGCGAGAACACCACGCACCTCACGGTCGCCGACAAGTGGGGCAACGTCGTCGCCTACACCCTCACCATCGAGTCCACCGGCGGCAGCGGCATCACCGTGCCCGGCCGCGGCTTCCTGCTCAACAACGAGCTGACCGACTTCTCCTTCGCCCCGGCGAACCCCGCCGTCCACGACCCGAACCTGCCCGGCCCCGGCAAGCGGCCCCGCTCCTCCATCGCACCGACCATCGTCCTCGACCGGGCGAACAAGCCGGTCGTCGCCGTCGGTTCGCCCGGCGGCGCCACCATCATCACCACCGTGCTGCAGACCCTGACCGGCTTCCTCGACCGGGGCCTGCCGCTCGTCGACGCCATCGCGGCCCCGCGCGCCAGCCAGCGCAACGCCGCGCAGACCGAACTCGAACCCGGCCTCTACGACAGCCCGCTGCGCGCCGAACTCGAGTCGATCGGGCACTCCTTCAAACTCAACCCCGAGATCGGCGCCGCGACCGGCGTGCAGCGGCTCCCCGACGGGCGGTGGCTCGCCGCCGCCGAGAAGGTACGGCGCGGCGGCGGTTCCGCGATGGTCGTCGACCCCGGCCACTGACGTCCTGACCACCCGGGATCGGCCCACGGGATGCATTCCGCGGGCCGATGTCCGGGCCCGGCTGCGCTCGTACGCTCATCGGCATGAGCGAGACAACCGGATCCCGGGGGACCGCCGCCTGGTGCGGACTGGTCCTCTACCCGTTCGTGCTGACCGTGCCGCTGTTCGCGTCACCCGACACGGTGCCGCTGCTGCGCGCCCTGGGCGTGGCCCTCAGCGCCGTGCTCCTGGTCGGCGTGGCCCGGAGGATGCCGCTGCTCGCGCTGGTGGTCGCCCTGCTCGGCACGCTCGTGGCGACCGCGCTGCAACCGAGCGGCGGACCGTACCACCCCTCCGGGCCCCTCGGCCCCGCCGGTCCGGACGGCGGGTACGACGGAGGCCGGTCCGTGACACTGCTCGCGTTCGTCGTGGCCGACATCGTGCTCGGCCTCCTCGTCGCCCGCAGGCCCACGCGCCAGTGGGTCACCGGGGTCGTGCTCAGCGTCCTCGCTCAGGCCGGCGGCATCGCCGTGTTCGCGCGGGGCGAGAGCCTCGCGGCGCTCGCCACCATCGCGCTGCTCGCCCTGCTGGTCTCCTGCATGATCGGCCTGTTCGTCCGCGAGCGCGCCGAGCACGCCTCCGCGCTGCGCCGGCGCGCCGTCACCGAGGCCGTGACCGCCGAACGGCTGCGGATCGCCCGGGAGTTGCACGACATGGTCTCCCACGGCATCGGCGTCATCACCATCCAGTCCGGAGTCGCAGCCCGCGTCGTCGAGACCCGCCCCGCCGAGGCCCGCGCCGCGCTCGAAGCCATCGAACAGACCAGCCGCGACACCCTGCGCGGCCTGCGCCGCACCCTCGTCGCGCTGCGCCGGGCCGACCTGGACGGGGACGCGCCGCTCACCCCCGGCGCCGGGCTCGCCGAACTAGACGTGCTCATCGCGCAGACCGCCGACGCCGGCGTCCGCGTCGACCTGTCCCGCACCGGCACCGAGCGCCCCCTGCCGCCCGACGTGGACCGCTCCGCGTACCGCATCGTGCAGGAGGCCCTCGCCAACGTCGTCCGGCACGCGGGCGTCGCCGCCTGCCGGGTGGCGGTCGCGTACGAGGAGCACGAGCTGTTCCTGGAGATCGTGGACGCGGGACGGGGCGCCGGGGCACGATCGTCGGGAACGGGGTTCGGGATCACGGGGATGGAGGAGCGGGTGCGCCTGCTGCACGGGGAGTTCGGGGCGGGGCCGCGGCCGGAGGGCGGCTTCCGGGTGACGGCGCGGATACCGCTGCCCGAGGAGGGGGCGGCGTGACGGCGCGGGTCCGGGTGCTGCTCGTCGACGACCAGCCGCTCGTCCGCTCCGGGCTGCGCACCCTCATCGGCGACACGGGCGACCTGGAGGTCGTCGGCGAGGCGGGGGACGGGGCGGAGGCCGTCGCCCAAGCGGCGCGGCTGGTGCCCGACGTGGTCGTCATGGACATCCGGATGCCCGGCGTCGACGGCATCGAGGCGACGCGGCGCATCGTCGAGTCGGGACAGGGCCCCCGGGTCCTCGTCCTCACCACGTTCGACGAGGACGACTACGTGTACGGGGCGCTGCGGGCCGGCGCCGCCGGGTTCGCCGTGAAGGACATGCCGCTCGACGATCTCCTCGCGGCGATCCGCATCGTCGCCGCCGGGGACGCGCTCATCGCGCCCGGGGTCACCCGGCGGCTCATCGCCGACTTCGTGGGGCGCGGGGGGCCGGTCGCGGCGCGTTCGCCCCGGCCGGTGGAAGGCATCACGGAGCGCGAGCGCGAGGTCCTGACCCTGGTCGGCCTCGGCCGCTCCAACCAGGAGATCGCCGAGGAACTCTTCATCAGCGTCGCCACCACCAAGTCCCACGTGGCCCGCCTCTTCACGAAGCTCGCGGCGCGCGACCGGGTCCAACTGGTCATCATGGCGTACGAGTTGGGCCTCGTAACCCCCACCCACTGACGGCTCCGCCGGGGGCGGGGGCACAGCGGAGCGGCCCCGCAGCCCGGGCAGGAGATATGCGCCCTGGGCTGGGCGCGGTACACCCGGCGGGCGTGTGCCGCCTTGTGTGTCGCTCGGCCCGGGCAGGGGGCATCGAACCGCGCTGGGCGCCGTACATCCGGCGCCCCGGTGTGTCGCCCGGTCGGGGCAACTGGCATCCGCCCCGCACCCGGCGCCGTACACCCGGCGGACGTACGCCCCCCGGTGTGTCGTCCCGCAGGTCCGTCACCCGCACCCCGGGGACCGGAACGCTCCTTGGCGACACCCCCACGCCAAGGAGGTCACCGGTGGACCCCAGACCCGTCCTGCGCACCGGAGCCGTAACCGTCCTGCTCGCGGCGGCCGCGGCCTGCGCCGCTCCCGACCCGGGGCCCGAGAACGTTCCGAAGGTCACCGGCGCGGCCGGCACCCGGCCCGTGATCACCATCCCGGACCGGCCCGCCCCGGCGGCCGCCCGGCTGAAGGTGCTGCGCGCCGGCACGGGCCCGGCGGTGAAGAAGGGGCAGGTCGCCGTCACCGATGTCGAGATGCGCAGCTGGGAGGGGAAGAAGGAGCTGCTCAGCTCATGGGGCCTGGCGCAGCCGACGACGGTGTCGTTCAGCGGTGAGCGGTCCTGGGCGGAGGCGCTCGTGGGCCGCAGGGGCGGCAGCCGCGTCCTGATGATCGCCCCGGCGGCGCGCGGCGCCGGCCCGCGGAGCGCCGCGGCGGCCGCGATCGCCCCGGACGACCACATGGTCCTGGTGTTCGACCTGATCGGCGGCTACGACCGTGACCAGCGGGTGCCGGTGCGCCACGGCAGCGGCGGGATGCCGGGCGCAGGGGGCGCCCGCGACGCGAAGGCCGTCGTCGACTTCCCCGCGGGCGGGATGCCGAAGGTGGTCAGCTGGGGCGCGGGCCCGCCCGCGAAACTGCACGTGCGCACGCTCAGCGAGGGCCGAGGCCCGGTGCTCCAGGACCGTGACGTGGCCGTGCTGCAGTACGCGGGCTGGTCCTGGGGCGAGGACCGCCCGTTCCGCTCGACGTACGGGGAGAGCGGCCCGAGCGGGATGGTGCTCGCCCGGCCCGCGCTGCTGCCCGGGATGTTCGAGGCGCTGAAGGGCATCCGGGTCGGCAGTCGGCTTCAGCTCGCGGTGCCCGCCCGCTATCGCCCCGACTTCCACCGCACGCCGGGCGGTCTGGAACAGCCGCCCGGCGTGCCGGTGCTCTACGTCGTGGACGTGCTCGACCGGCAGGACCGCTGACGCCCGTAGGGACGGGAGCGGCTCAGAGCGCGGTGAGGACGCGCGGCCCCGCGTCGGTGATCGCCACGGTGTGCTCGGCGTGCGCGGCGCGGGAGCCGTCGTTCGTGCGCAGCGTCCACCCGTCGGGGTCCGCGTGGTAGTCGTCCGTGCCGCCCGCGATCACCATCGGCTCGATGGCCAGTGCCATGCCGGCCCGCAGCCGCATGCCGCGCCCGGGCCGCCCCTCGTTCGGCACCCCCGGGTCCTCGTGCATCCGGCGCCCGATGCCGTGCCCGCCGAAGCCGTCGGGGACGCCGTAACCGGCGGCGCGGCACACGGTGCCGATGGCGTGCGCGATGTCCCCGATCCGGTTCCCGACGACGGCCGCCGCGATGCCGGCGGCCAGGGCCCGCTCGGCGGTCTCGATCAGCCGGGTGTCCTCGGGCCGGGCGGTGCCCACGGTGAAGCTGATCGCCGAGTCGCCGACCCAGCCGCCGAGTTCGGCCCCGAAGTCGACCGAGACGAGGTCGCCGTCGCGCAGCCGGGTCCGGTTCGGGACGCCGTGCACGATCGCGTCGTTGACGGAGACGCACAGGACGGCGGGGAAGGGGGTCGGGGCGAACGGCGGGCGGTAGCCCAGGAACGGGGAGGAGGCGCCGGCGTCGCGCAGCACGTCGTGCGCGACCTCGTCGAGTTCGAGGAGGGTGACGCCCGGTGCGGCGTGCTTGCGGGCGGCGGCCAGGGCCTGGGCGACGATGCGGCCGGCCTCGCGCATCGCGTCGATCTGCGGTTCGGTCTTCAGTTCCACCATGCCAATTACTATACCGGTATTTGAATCCGGTAAAGAAATGGAGGCTCGGCTAGACTGGGCGCATGGTCCGAACTCCCTTGACCCCCGAAGAGCGCGAGCGCGGCGAGCGGCTCGGCCGGCTGCTGCGCGAGGCGCGACAGGGGCGCAGCATGACCGAGGTGGCCGCGGGTGCGGGCGTCTCGGTCGAGACGCTGCGCAAGATCGAGACGGGGCGCGCGCCGACCCCGGCGTTCTTCACGGTCGCGGCCCTCGCCCGCGAGCTCGGCCTCTCGATGGACGAGCTGGTCGTGCACTGCGCGCTGCAGCCGGCCTGAACCCGGACGGCCCGGACGGCGGGCCTCGTGCGACGTGATCGGTGTGATGAGAAGCGGGATCACCCGCACGGGTGCCGAAACATGATCGTTCCAGCGGGTTGACGACGATGGTCTTGGCAAGCCCCCCGGGCGGGCTTACGTTCGTCCCTCTACGCCCCGTTCTACAGGCGTAGAGGTTCAACGCTGAGGAGCGGCTCATGGCCCACGTCGTTCGCGCCGCACTCGTCCAGGCCTCCTGGACGGGCGACACCGCATCCATGATCGCCAAGCACGAGGAGCACGCCCGCGAGGCGGCCCGCCGGGGAGCCCGGATCATCGGCTTCCAGGAGGTGTTCAACGCCCCGTACTTCTGCCAGGTCCAGGACCCCGGGCACCACCGCTGGGCCGAGCCCGTGCCGGACGGCCCCACCGTCACGCGGATGCGTGAACTCGCCCGCGAGACGGGCCTGGTGATCGTGGCCCCCGTCTTCGAGGTCGAGCAGCCCGGCTTCTACTACAACACCGCGGCCGTGATCGACGCCGACGGCAGCTACCTCGGCAAGTACCGCAAGCACCACATCCCGCAGCTCCCCGGCTTCTGGGAGAAGTACTACTTCCGGCCGGGGAACCTGGGCTGGCCCGTCTTCGACACCTCCGTCGGCCGGGTCGGCGTCTATATCTGCTACGACCGCCACTTCCCCGAAGGCTGGCGCCAGTTGGGGCTCAACGGCGCGCAGATCGTGTACAACCCGTCCGCGACCAGCCGCGGCCTCTCCTCCCACCTCTGGCGCCTCGAACAGCCCGCGGCCGCCGTCGCCAACGCGTACTACGTCGCCGCCATCAACCGCGTCGGCGTCGAGGAGTACGGCGACGACGACTTCTACGGCACCTCGTACTTCGTCGACCCGCGAGGGCAGCTCGTCGGCGAGGCGGCCGACGACCGGGACGAGGAACTGCTCGTACGCGACCTCGACCTCGACGTCATCGACGAGGTGCGGCAGCAGTGGGCCTTCTACCGCGACCGCCGCCCCGACGCCTACGACGGACTCGTCCAACCCTGACGCCCCGGGGCCTCTCCCGAACCCGTTCAGCCCTGATCCCCGGGGCCTCTCCCGAACCTGTTCAGCCCTGACGCCCCCGGGCCTCTCCCGAACCCGTTCAGCCGTGACCGACGAAGGGACTCCGCAGCCGTGATGACCCCTGACCTCCACGCACGCCATCGCGCGGTCCTGCCCGAGTGGCTCGCCCTGTACTACGACCGGCCGATCGAGATCACCCACGGCGAGGGCCGCCAGGTCTGGGACGCCGACGGCAAGCAGTACCTCGACTTCTTCGGCGGCATCCTCACCACCATGACCGCGCACGCCCTGCCCGAGGTCACCAAGGCGGTCAGCGAACAGGCGTCCCGGATCGTCCACTCCTCGACGCTCTACCTGAACCGGCCGATGGTCGAACTTGCCGAGCGCGTCGCCAAGTTGTCCGGCATCCCCGACGCCCGCGTCTTCTTCACCACCTCCGGCACCGAGGCCAACGACACCGCGCTGCTGCTCGCCACCGCGTACCGCCGCTCCAACCAGATCCTGGCGATGCGCAACAGCTACCACGGCCGCTCCTTCTCCGCCGTCGGCATCACCGGCAACCGCGGCTGGTCGCCCACCAGCCTCTCGCCCCTGCAGACCCTGTACGTGCACGGCGGCGTCCGCACCCGCGGCCCCTACGCCCACCTGTCCGACGCCGAGTTCACCGAGGCCTGCGTCGCCGACCTGCGCGACATGCTCGGCCAGACCCGGGGGAACGTGGCGGCGCTCATCGCCGAGCCCATCCAGGGCGTCGGCGGCTTCACCTCCCCGCCCGACGGTCTGTACGCCCGCTTCCGCCAGATCCTCGCCGAGCACGGCATCCTGTGGATCTCCGACGAGGTGCAGACCGGCTGGGGCCGCACCGGCGAGCACTTCTGGGGCTGGCAGGCGCACGCCGCGTCCGGCCCGCCCGACCTGCTCACCTTCGCCAAGGGCATCGGCAACGGCATGTCGATCGGCGGAGTCGTAGCCCGCGCCGAGGTCATGAACTGCCTCGACGCCAACTCCATCTCCACGTTCGGCGGCAGCCCCGTCACCATGGCCGCGGGCCTCGCCAACCTCTCGTACCTCCTGGAGCACGACCTCCAGGGCAACGCCCGCCGCGTCGGCGGCCTCCTCATCGAGCGGCTGCGCGCCATCGGCGCGAGCACCCCCTGTGTCCGCGAAGTGCGTGGCCGGGGCCTCATGATCGGCATCGAACTCGTCCGGCCGGGCACCGACGAGGCGCACCCCGACGCCGCCACCGCCGTCCTCGAGGAGTGCCGCGAGCACGGCCTGCTCATCGGCAAGGGCGGCGGCCACAGCACCAGCGTCCTGCGCATCGCCCCGCCCCTCACCCTGACCGTCGCCGAGGCCGAACAGGGCGCGGCGATCCTCGAACGAGCCCTGCGGAACGCCTCGTAGCGGGCCCGGCGCCATGACCGCTCCGACCGTCCCCGAACACGCCCTGTCCGTACGGCAGATACTCGCCCTGGAACGGATCGCCGCGGGCGAACCCGAGGTGGTCGCCGCCGCCGAGCATCTCGACCGGCCCGTGCGCTGGGTGCACGTCGCCGAGGCCGCCGACGTCGGCGTCATGCTCAGCGGCGGCGAGATGGTCCTCACCACCGGCGTGCTCCTCGCGGGCGGCGACCCGCACGGCCGCACCGCCTACATCGAGTCCCTGCACCGCGCCGAGGCCGCGGCCCTCGTCCTCGGCCTCGGCCGCGCCTTCCCGTCCCCGCCCCGCGACATGTGCCGGGCCGCCGAGCGCTGCGGCCTGCCCATGGTCGTGCTGCACCGGCCCTTCCCCTTCGCCGAGCTCACCGAGGAGGTCCAGTCCCGGCTCGTGCGCCGCAAGTACGCCGCCGTCCGCCTCTCCGAGGGCATCCGCACCGCGCTGACCGCGCTCATCACGGCCGGCGCCCCGCTCCAGCGACTCCTCGACGAGATCGCCGCGCACAGCGCCTGCCCCGTCGTCGTCACCAACCTCGCCCACCGCGTCCTCGCCACCGCCGGCGAACGGCCCGCCGTCGACGACGTCCTGCGCGACTGGGACCGCATCGCCCGCCAGCCCGGCGGCGTCGACGGCGAAGGCTGGCTGCGCGCCGAACTCGGCGGCCGCGGCGAACGCTGGGGCTCCGTCGTACTGTGCGGCTACCGCGGCGACGGCGCCTCCGGCCGGCTGCTCGCCGACCGCGCCGCCGAGTCCCTCGTCCTGCACCACCTGCTGTCCGGCACCGCCGTCAGCTGGGAGGAACAGTCCGCACGCCGCCTGCTCGACGACCTCGTCTCCGGCGCCGTGCCCGCCCGCCAACTCCTGCCCCGCGCCCGCGCGGCCGGCCTCCCCGTCAACCGGCGCACCTTCGTCCCGCTCGCCGTCCGCGACACCGACCCCGCCCGCCTCGACCGCGTCCTGCGCCTGCTCGGCCTGTCCGCGCTCGTCGCCGATCTCACCGAGCACGCCACCGCCGTCCTGCTCAGCCTCGCCCACGACCAGGACCCCGTCCCGCTCGCCGCCCACTTCGCCGAACGGCTGCGCGCCGAGACCGGCGCCGCGCCCGTCGTCGCCGCAGGACCCGCCCGGCCCGCCTGGGACGACGTCCCCGACGGCCTGCGCGAGGCCCTCCATGTCTGCGACGCCGTCGCCGGAGCCCCGCCCGGCCTGCCCGCCGTCGTCCGCCTCGGCGACGTACGGCTGCGCGGTCTGATGCGGATGCTGCGCGACGACCCCCGCGTCCAGTCCTTCGCCGAACGCGAGCTGGACGGACTGCTGTACGCCGAGGAGGGCGAGGCGCTGCTCGCGGTCCTGCGCACCTACCTCGCGACCGGCCGCAACAAGTCCCGCACCGCCCAGCTCCACCACATGAGCCGGCCCGCCCTGTACCGCCGCATCGAGGCCATCGAGACCCTGCTCCGGGTCAGCCTCGACGACTTCGAGGAGGCGGCGTCCGTGCACATCGCGCTGCTCGCGCACGACGCGCAGACGGGGGAGTGACACGGTGCAACGGCATCGGGCCGCGGACGTGACACGGTGCGACTCGGCCGGCGCCGGCGCGCTTCCTATCGTCCTTGGCACACCTGTCGTCCCCTCCGCCCTCCCCTCCGCCCGCCCCTCTGTCGTCCCTCGCAGGAGGTCCCGATGAGTTCCGTGATCCGCGCCGCGATCTTCCAGACCGCATGGACCGGCGACAAGGAATCCATGATCAAGGTGCACGAGCAGGCCGTGCGTGACGCGGCCGCCCAGGGCGCCCAAGTGCTCTGCTTCCAGGAGCTGTTCTACGGCCCGTACTTCTGCCAGGTGCAGGACCCGGCCTTCTACGCCTACGCCGAGGCCATCCCCGACGGACCGATCGTGCGCCGCTTCCAGGAGCTGGCCCGCGAGCACCACATCGTCCTCGTCCTGCCCATGTACGAACAGGAGCAGCCCGGCGTCCTCTACAACACGGCCGCCGTGATCGACGCCGACGGCAGCTACCTCGGCAAGTACCGCAAGACCCATCTCCCGCAGGTCAAGGGCTTCTGGGAGAAGTTCTACTTCCGGCCGGGCAACTCCGGCTGGCCCGTCTTCGACACCGCCGTCGGCAAGGTCGGCGTCTACATCTGCTACGACCGGCACTTCCCCGAGGGCTGGCGCGCCCTCGGTCTCGAAGGCGCCCAGATCGTCTTCAACCCCTCCGCCACCAGCCGCGGCCTGTCCCGCTACCTGTGGCAGCTGGAGCAGCCGGCCGCCGCCGTCGCCAACGAGTACTTCGTCGGCGCCATCAACCGCGTCGGCGTCGAGGAGTACGGCGACAACGACTTCTACGGCACCTCCTACTTCGTAGACCCCGAGGGCCAGTTCGTCGGCGAGGTCGCCGACGACAAGGCGCCCGAACTCGTCGTCCGCGACCTCGACCTCGCCAAGCTGCACGAGGTCCGCGACCGCTGGCAGTTCTACCGCGACCGCGCGCCGCACGCGTACGAGCCGCTGACCCGTCCGTAGCACCCCGAGCACCGACGTTCCTGGAGGAGAGCATGAGCGCCGTCCGTACCGTCGTCCGCGGCGGACTCGTCGTCACCGCCGCCGACGAGATGCACGCCGACGTCCTGATCGAGGACGGCCGCGTCGTCGCCCTCGCGGCCACCGGCAGTGACACCGCCGCGTCCTGGACGGACGCGCGCGTCATCGACGCGAGCCAGAAATACGTCATCCCGGGCGGCGTCGACGGGCACACCCACATGGAGATGCCGTTCGGCGGCACGTTCGCCGCCGACACCTTCGAGACGGGGACCCGCGCCGCCGCCTGGGGCGGCACCACCACCATCGTCGACTTCGCCATCCAGACCGTGGGCCACAGCCTGCGCGAGGGCCTCGACGCCTGGTACGCCAAGGCCGACGGCAACTGTGCGATCGACTACGGCTTCCACATGATCGTCTCCGACGTGAACGACGACACGCTCAAGGAGATGGACCTCCTCGTCAGCGAGGGCGTCACGTCGTTCAAGCAGTTCATGGCGTACCCGGGCGTCTTCTACTCCGACGACGGGCAGATCCTGCGCGCCATGCAGCGGGCCGGCGAGAACGGCGGCCTCATCATGATGCACGCCGAGAACGGCATCGCCATCGACGTCCTCGTCGAACAGGCCCTGGCCCGCGGCGAGACCGACCCCCGCTACCACGGCGAGGTCCGCAAGGCGCTCCTGGAGTCCGAGGCCACCCACCGTGCCATCAAGCTCGCCCAGGTCGCCGGCGCCCCCCTCTACGTCGTCCACGTCTCCGCGCAGGAGGCCGTCGCCGAGCTCGCCCGGGCCCGCGACGAGGGCCTCCCCGTCTTCGGCGAGACCTGCCCCCAGTACCTGTTCCTGTCCACGGACAACCTCGCCGAGCCCGACTTCGAGGGCGCCAAGTACGTGTGCTCGACGCCCCTGCGGCCCAAGGAGCACCAGGCGGCGCTGTGGCGCGGCCTGCGCACGAACGACCTCCAGGTCGTCTCCACCGACCACTGCCCCTTCTGCTTCACCGGCCAGAAGGAGCTGGGCCGCGGCGACTTCTCGAAGATCCCCAACGGCATGCCCGGCGTCGAGAACCGCATGGACCTGCTCCACCAGGCCGTCGTCGACGGGCACATCACCCGGCGCCGCTGGATCGAGATCGCCTGCGCCACCCCGGCCCGCATGTTCGGCCTCTACCCCAAGAAGGGCACCATCGCGCCCGGCGCCGACGCCGACCTCGTGATCTACGACCCGCACGCCGAGCAGACCATCAGCGCCGCCACCCACCACATGAACGTCGACTACTCGGCGTACGAGGGCAAGCGGCTGACCGGGCGCGTCGAGACCGTCCTCTCGCGCGGCGAACCCGTCGTCACCGAGCGGGAGTTCACCGGGCGGGCCGGTCACGGCACGTACACCCCGCGCGGCACCTGTCAGTACCTGAACTGAAAGAGCTAGGGAAGCCCATGGACTTCGGACTC
The DNA here is from genome assembly GCF_042749255.1 of Streptomyces sp. NPDC059524. NCBI lineage: Bacteria > Bacillati > Actinomycetota > Actinomycetes > Kitasatosporales > Streptomycetaceae > Streptomyces > Streptomyces sp. NPDC059524. Next base: position 25,401 of record NZ_JBHYTK010000055.1, read on the forward strand.
GTCCTGCAGACCGACCCGCCCGCCTCCGCCGTCGTCGACCTGATGCGCCGCGCGGAGGACGTCGGATTCACGCACGGCTGGACCTTCGACTCGTGCGTGCTGTGGCAGGAGCCGTTCGTCATCTACAGCCGTATCCTCGCCGAGACCCGGCACCTGAAGGTCGGGACCATGGTCACCAACCCCGGGACCAGGACCTGGGAGGTGACCGCCTCCACGTTCGCCACCCTCAACGACATGTACGGCAACCGCACCGTGTGCGGCATCGGCCGCGGCGACTCCGCGATGCGCGTCGCCGGACGCAAGCCCAACACCCTCGCCCGGATCAGCGAGGCCATGAAGGTCATCCGGGCGCTGGGCCGCGGCGACGAGGCCGACCTCGGCGGCACCGTCGTGCGCTTCCCCTGGGTCGGCGAGGGCGCCGAGGTGCCGGTGTGGATGGCCGCGTACGGGCCCAAGGCCCTCAAGATGGCCGGCGAGGAGGCCGATGGATTCATCCTCCAGCTCGCCGACCTCTTCCTCACCGAATGGATGGTCAAGGCCGTGCGTGACGCCGCCGCGGCCGCCGGACGCGACCCGTCCGAGGTGAAGATCTGCGTCGCGGCCCCCGCCTACGTCACAGAGGACGACTCGCCCGAGGCGCTCGCCCACGCCCGCGAGCAGTGCCGCTGGTTCGGCGGCATGGTCGGCAACCACGTCGCCGACCTCGTCTCCCGCTACGGCGCCCACTCCGGCATGGTGCCCGACGCCCTCACCGACTACATCAAGGCCCGCGAGGGCTACGACTACTCTCACCACGGCCGCACCGACAACCCGGACACCGCGTTCGTGCCCGACGAGATCGTCGACAGCTTCTGCCTGATCGGCCCGCCGTCGGCGCACATCGAGAAGCTGAACGCGCTGCGCGCCCTCGGCGTCGACCAGTTCGCCGTGTACGCCATGCACGACGCGAAGGAGGCGGTGATCGATCTCTACGGCCGGGACGTGATCCCGGCGGTGAACGCGTGAGCGGGCCCGAGCGGGCCCCCGACTTATCCCCGACCGCACCACCCGCACCGCTGGTAGAACCCGCACCAGGCACGGCAGTTCACGGCTTCCCCACGGCCATCCCGTATCCCCGTCCTCCCAGGGCCCCGCCCACCCGCCGGGGCCCGCCAGTGAACGGACTGCTGCCCATGACCGACACCGTCCCACCGGCCCCGCCGTCCTCCGCCCCCGCGGTCGAACTGACCGCCGACACCTACCCGGCCGGCAGCCGCTACGCCAACGAGGACCTGCGGCCCGTCCCGCTCGCCGAACGCCGCTGGACCACGTACAACTTCGTGGCCCTGTGGATCGGCATGGCCCACTGCATCCCGTCCTGGACGCTGGCCTCCGGGCTCGTCGCGCTCGGCATGGACTGGAAGCAGGCGGTCCTCACGATCGCCCTCGCCAACGTCATCGTGCTCCTGCCGATGCTGCTCACCGGCCACGCCGGACCCAAGTACGGCATACCCTTCCCGGTCCTCGCGAGGGCCGGGTTCGGCATCCGCGGCGCCAACCTGCCCGCCATGGTGCGGGCGGCCGTCGCCTGCTGCTGGTTCGGCATCCAGACCTGGATCGGCGGCCAGGGCATCTTCGTCCTGCTCGGCAAGATCTTCGGCGGCTGGGCCGGAGCCTCGGAGGTCGGCGGCTACCCGTGGACCCTGTGGCTGTGCTTCGTCGTCTTCTGGGTGCTCGAACTCGCCATCATCTACCGGGGGATGGACACCCTGCGCCGCTTCGAGAACTGGGCGGCGCCCTTCGTCCTCGTCGGCGCCGTCGTCCTCCTCGTCTGGATCGCGAACAAGGCGGGCGGCTTCGGCCCGCTGCTCCACGAGCCGTCCAAGGTCGGCTGGGGCCCGGACTTCTGGAAGGTCTTCTTCCCCGGCCTCATGGGCATGATCGGCTTCTGGTCGACCCTCTCCCTGAACATCCCCGACTTCACCCGCTTCGGGAAGGGGCAGCGCGCCCAGGTCTGGGGCCAGACGCTCGGCCTGCCCACCACCATGACCCTTTTCGCCCTGATGTCCGTCCTCGTCACGGCCGGTTCGGAGAAGGTCTACGGGGCGGCGATCTGGGACCCGGTCGCGCTCGCCGGCAAGACCGACAACGTCTTCGGACTGCTCTTCGCCCTCATCACCGTCTTCGTCGCGACGATCTCCGTGAACATCGCGGCGAACGTCGTGTCCCCGGCCTACGACCTCGCCAACCTCGCGCCCAAACTCATCAGCTTCCGCACCGGCGCGATCATCACCGGCGTCATCGGCGTCCTCGTCATGCCGTGGAAGCTGACCTCCACGCCCGAGCTGTACATCTTCACCTGGCTCGGCGTCGTCGGCGGCCTCCTCGGCACCGTCGCCGGCATCCTCATCGCCGACTACTGGATCATCCGCCGCACCGTCCTCCACCTCGCCGACCTGTACGTGGCCGGCGGCCGCTACTGGTACACGGGCGGCTGGAACTGGCGAGCCGTCGCCGCGTTCCTCATCGGCGGCGTCCTCGCGGTCGGCGGCTCCTACTCGACCCTGGACGCGAAGGGCCACAAGGCGGGCCCCTTCCCCGTGGACGGCCTGATCCCGTTCCTGAAACCCCTGGCCGACTACGGCTGGGCGGTGGGCCTCGCGGCGTCGCTCGTCGTGTACGTGGTGCTGATGGCGGGGCGGCGACAGGACCGGCAGGCCTGACCCGGCCCCGCCGCGCCGCTGTGTATCGCCGGCGTATCGAAAACGGCATACGCCCCCGCAACAGCCCGCCCTCTCCAATGGAGGCATGAATCACGAGACGACTCTGAGCGTGCCGCCGCCGCCCGGCCGGGTCCGCAGGTTTCTGGGGCCCGGTCTCGCGGTCGGTGTGCTCGCCGCCGTGCTGGTCGTGCTGCGCGGGCCGCTGATGATGGCCGCCCCGGCGTGCGTGGCCGGGCGGTGGCAGGGCTGCTTCGGCACCTTCAACGGCGTGGTGCTCATGACGCTCGTGCTGTTGCCGGTGGCCCTGCTCGTCGCGTGGGTGCTCGCGCGCGGGCGCCGTGCGGCCGGGGTGCCCGACGCGTGGCGGATCTCGCTGGCCGAGGTGGGCATGGTGCACGGGACGCTGCCGTTCCTGTGGATGACCCTGATGCCGGGCGGCGAGGTCGGCGTCGCGCCGCCCCGGGTGAGCCTGGTGCCGCTGCGCGACCTCGTCACGATGGGACCGCTCGGCATCGGCGGCAACCTCCTGGTCCTCGCCTCGATCGGCTTCTTCGCCCCGATGCGCTGGGCGGCCGTCGCGACCCTGCCGCGGATCCTCGCGCTCGGCGCCGGCTGCTCGGTCCTGATCGAGACCGCCCAGTACGTGTTCCGCCTCGACCGCGTGTCCTCCGTGGACGACGTCCTCGTCAACGCCGCGGGCGCCGTGCTCGCCGGCCTCGCCTCCCGCCGCCTGTGGCGCACCCGGAGCGCGCATACGGCGGCGATACGCGCCGCTGCTTAGGCTGCGGACATGCGCGTACTGATCGTGGAGGACGAGCCCTACCTCGCCGAGGCCGTCCGGGACGGGCTGCGTCTGGAGGCGATCGCCGCCGACCTCGCGGGCGACGGGGACACCGCCCTCGAACTGCTCGACGTCAACGCCTACGACGTCGCCGTCCTGGACCGCGACATCCCCGGGCCCTCCGGCGACGAGATCGCCCGGCGCATCGTCGCCTCCGGCAGCGGCATCCCGATCCTCATGCTCACCGCCGCCGACCGCATCGACGACAAGGCCTCCGGATTCGAGCTCGGCGCCGACGACTACCTCACCAAGCCGTTCGAGCTGCGCGAGCTGGTGCTGCGGCTGCGCGCCCTCGACCGCCGGCGCGCGCACTCCCGGCCGCCCGTCCGGGAGATCGCGGGACTGCGCGTCGACCCGTTCCGCCGCGAGGTCTTCCGCGACGGGCGGCACGTCGCGCTCACCCGCAAACAGTTCGCCGTCCTCGAGGTCCTCGTCACCGCCGAGGGCGGCGTCGTCAGCGCCGAGGAACTCCTGGAGCGGGCCTGGGACGAGCACGCCGACCCGCTCACCAACGCCGTCCGCATCACCGTCTCCGCCCTGCGCAAACGGCTCGGCGCGCCCTGGGTCATCGCCACCGTGCCCGGCGTCGGCTACCGCATCGACACGGGCGGCCCCGGCACGGGCGCCGGCGGCACCGGCGGCACCGATGGCTAGGCGCCCCCGGCTCAGCGCCCGGATGAAGCTCACCCTGAGCTACGCCGGGTTCCTCGCCGTCGCAGGCGCCCTCCTGATGGCCGTGGTGTGGATGTACCTGCTGCGCTACGTCCCGGACAAGGACAAGGGCCTGCTCGGGATCTCGCCCAACCGCTACCTTCTCGTCCGCATCTTCTTCCCCCGGGCCGCCGTGGCGATGGGCTGCCTGCTCGTCCTGGGCCTCGTCGGCGGCTGGCTCCTCGCCGGACGGATGCTCGCCCCGCTCACCAGGATCACCGACGCGGCACGCACCGCCGGGACCGGATCCCTGTCCCACCGCATTCACATGACGGACCGTCAGGACGAGTTCCGCGAACTCGCCGACACCTTCGACGCCATGCTCGAACAGCTCGAGTCGCACGTCGCCGAACAGCAGCGGTTCGCCGCGAACGCCTCCCACGAGCTGCGCACCCCGCTCGCCGTCACCCAGACCCTCCTCGACGTCGCCCGCCGCGACCCCACCCGGGACCGCGAGGAGGTCCTCGCGCGCCTGCAGTCCGTCAACACCCGCGCGATCGACCTCACCGAGGCCCTCCTGTTGCTCAGCCGCAGCGACCGCGGTCACGTCACCCGCGAACGCGTCGACCTCTCCCTCGTCGCCGAGGAAGCCGTCGAGACCCTGCTCCCGCTCGCCGAACAGCGCGGCACCACCCTCGACGTCACCGGCTCGCCGACCCGCACCGACGGCTCGCCGGAACTCCTGCTCCGCATGACGACGAACCTGGTCCAGAACGCGGTCGTGCACAACCTCCCCACCGGCGGCACCGTGACGGTCCACACCGCGCAGGACGGCGACACGAGCGTGCTGACGGTCGAGAACACCGGCCGCCCGGTCCCCGCGGACCTGCTGCCCACCCTCACCGAACCCTTCCAGCGCGGCACCGAACGCGTCCGCACCGGCGAACACCCCGGGGTCGGCCTCGGCCTCGCCATCGTGCACAGCGTCGTCCGTGCCCACGACGGCACCCTCGACCTCACCGCGCGCCCGACCGGCGGTCTCCTCGTCACGGTCCGGCTGCCGAGCCGGTCAGGAATCGAGAAGCACCGACCGGGCCCGCCCGCCTAGCGTGAAGCGCATGAACTCCCTCGCAGCCCTCACCATCGAAGCGACCGACCCCGCGTCCGCCGCCACCTTCCTGATCAGCGCCTTCGGCCTCGACCCGGAGCAGATCCGGGTCCGCGCGGCCGAGGCCCCGAGCGACGGGTTCCGCGGCTTCACGCTGTCGCTGACCGCCGCCCAGCCCGCCGACGTCGACCGCCTCTTCGAGGCCGCCCTCGCCGCCGGCGCCACCGCGCTCAAGCCCGCCGGCAAGTCCTTCTGGGGCTACGGCGGCGTCGTCCGGGCCCCCGACGGCACCATCTGGAAGCTCGCCAGCTCGGCGAAGAAGAACACCGGACCCGCCACCGGCGCGATCGACGACGTCGTGCTCCTGCTCGGCGTCGAGGACGTCAAGGCCAGCAAGCAGTTCTACGTGGAACAGGGCCTAGCGGTGGCCAAGAGCTTCGGAGGCAAGTACGTCGAGTTCACCGCCGCGCCCGGCACCGTCAAGCTCGCCCTCTACAAGCGGTCCGCCCTCGCCAAGGACGCAGGGGTGCCCGCCGACGGCTCCGGCTCGCACCGCGTCGTGCTCGGTGGCACGGGCGGCCCGTTCACCGACCCCGACGGCTTCGCCTGGGAGACCGCCTCACTCACCGCGGCACCCTGAACCGGACGACCGGGCTCGCTCAGCCCTTGCCGGAGCCGAGCCCGGCGACCGCGTCCCGCGCCGCCCGTATCGCGCCCCCGGTCATGGTGTCGGCCGACGGCGCGCCCTTGGACTCGAAGTCGCTGCCGTTGAAGGTGACCGTCACCAGGACGTTCCCCTTGCGCACCGCGACGACGGCCTCCCGGGTCTCCTGGCCGTCCTTCTTCATCAGCTCGGTCGTCAGCCGGGCCTCGTCCCCGATGTCCTGCGCCTTCGCGCCGGAGTCGGCCCCGGCGGCCTCCCCGGCGGAGGCGAACAGCTGCTTGGCCAGGGCGTCGGACCCCTTCACCTCGAAGGTGACGTCCAGCCAGCGGTAGTCGTACCCCTTCAGGGCGCTCCACGAGCAGCCGCGCCGCACCTTCGCGTCCGTCGCCGACAGCTCCTTGCCCGCCGCCTTCGCCCCCGGCACCAGCGCCGCGACCGTCTTCGCGGTCACGGTGCCGCACGGCACGGGCGGCTCGGCGTACGTCTTGGCCGCCACCTTGGCACTGGGACTCCGCGGCGCCGATGAATGCGGCGCCGCCTTGTTCTCGGTGTCGTGCGGCGGGGACATCGGGCCGGTGGAGTACGCCCAGCCGGCACAGGCGAGCACGGCGACGGGCAGCAGCCGGACGGTCAGGGCGACCGGGAGCGGCAGAGAACGCACGGTGTACGTCCTTACGTCGGGGGGTGGGGGACGTCAGTCTCACACGAGTTGCCGCGCGGGTATACGCCCACTTCCGTCACATCCGCATCACACTGCGGCATCGTCCGCGGACAGCAGCGCCTCCACCGGCAGCGCCGACTCGATCCGGTCGACGGCGGCGAACGCGCCGTACGCGATCAGGTGCACCAGACAGTGGTCCGTGAACGGTGGCACCTTCCACGCGGCCACGTCCTGGTCCGTGATCCGGTACGGGGCGAGCGCGGCGAGGACTGCGAGCCGTGCCCCCGGCCGGTCCCCGCGGTCGGGCAGCCCCGCCCAGCCGGCCGGCGGATGCGTGCCGTCCCACTGCGCGACGGTCTCCTGCACCAGCGCCAGGTCCCCGTCGTCGAGGAGCCCCGCACCCTTCGTCGCGGCGGTGCGCAGCGCGTCGTAGGCGGGCCCGACCGTGGTGCCCGCCGCCCACGCGGGACCGGCTCCCGGCGCGTCCAGGAGCGGGAGCGAGGCGCCCGGCGCGTGCTCGGCGCGCACGACCTCCGTCATGCTGCGGCTCGCCAGGGACCGTACGGCCTGGAACTTCGCGCCACCGCCGGGCAGCAGCCGGTCCTTGGTCAGCGCCGACACGATCCGGTTGATGAAGTGGAAGGACAGCGCGGTGCCCACGGACGACGCGAGGTCGGTGCGGGCGAACGGCGCCGGGGCCAGCAGCGGCGAGCCGGGGACGCGGGTGGCGCGGCCCCAGTCCAGGAGCCGGGCCGCCCGCTCGTCGCGCGGCCGCGTGTCCTGGACCACGGCCGTGCCGAGCTCGTGATCGCCGTTCGCGTGCAGCAGCACGGCGTGCGCCTGCACACAGAACGGGCAGCGGTTCGCCAGCGAGACGCCGGACGCGACCAGCTCCCGGTCGGTGCGCGAACCACTTCCCGCGATGAGCGACTCGCGCATCAACGCCCAGACGGGGGCGAGCAGTTCGGGCGCCGACGACAGGGCGACCAGCGGCACGGGGTGGGCGATGCCGAAGTCGGTGGCCGACTGCGCGTAGACGGCCGCGGCGGTGCCCGTGGCGGACCGGGGGGCGGGCGGGGAGGTGTAGCGGTACGGGCCGGGCATGACGGGCTCCTCGTTCGTTCGGTCGGTCCGCCGGGCAGGGTGCTCCGGGTCCCGCTCAGCCTCGCCCTCGCGCCCTGTCCTGCGCGTCGTACGGCGGAGCCGAGCCGCGTCTACTCCCGGGGGAGTAGACCGGCGGCCGGGACGGTCCCCACGGGGGAGTGGCCGCAGGCGCCGGTCCCGCTAGCCTGCCCGTGGACGCCCGCAGCCGACCGTGAAAGGGGCGCCGTGGCCGGAGAGTCGAGGCACGAGAGGGCCGGTGCCGAGCAGCGGGCGGCCGGGGGGCCGGTCCCGGCGGCCGGAGCCGCCCTCGCCCTGACCGTGGGCGCCGTCGTCGTGTCCGGCGCGGCCCTCGCCCACGGTGCCACCCCCGTCGACTACGTCCTCATGTCCGGCTCCGCCGCCGCGCTCGCCGGGTACGCCCGCGCACCGCGCGCCGTGCTCCTGGCCGTCGCGGCCCTGACCTCGGTGTACGTGATGCACGCCGCCCCGGGTCCGCTCGCCGCGCTGCCCGTGATCGGCGCCGTGCACATCGCGTCCCGCGCCGGACACCGGGGGCTCGGCGCGGCGGTCGCCGGGGTGTTCCTCAGCCTCTACGTCGTCCGGGACGCGTTCGCGGCCGACGGCGCCGCGGGCCGGGGCATGCTGCTCGCCGGCTGGTTCGTGTGCGCGGTCGTCACCGGGCTCGCCGACCGGAACTGGCAGCGGTACCTGCATCAGACCGAGCAGCGCGCCCTGGAGGCCGAACGCACCCGCGAGGAGGCCGCGCTGCGCCGGGCCGGTGAGGAACGACTGCGCATCGCAAGGGAGTTGCACGACTCCCTCACCCACAGCATCTCGATCGTCAAGCTGCAGGCCGGCGTCGCCGTGCACCTCGCCCGCAAGCGCGGCGAGGAGGTGCCGCAGGCGCTGCTCGCCATCCAGGAGGCGAGCGGCGAGGCGATGCGCGAACTGCGCGCGACGCTCGACGTGCTGCGCGCCGACGAGCCCACGGGCGGCCCCGCCCCCCTCGTCGAACGGGCCCGCTCGGCAGGCCTGCCGGTGGCGCTGCGCATCGAGGGCACCGAGCGCCCGCTGTCGGCGCCCGTGGAGCGCACCCTGTACCGGATCGTGCAGGAAGCCCTCACGAACGCGGCCCGGCACGCGGGCCGCGACGCGCACATCGAGGTCCGCATCGCCTACGGCACACAGGAGTTGAGCGTCGCCATCACCGACGACGGGACCGCCGACCCGGCCCGGGCGCCCGTCGAGGGCACCGGTCTGACCGGGATGCGCGAGCGCGTCCAGGCGCTCCACGGCACGCTCGTCGCCGGGCCCCGGCCGGAGGGCGGCTTCGAGGTGCGGGCCCGGCTGCCGCTCGCACCGGGCCCGGCCGGGCCGCCGGCGCCCCGCGCGCCGCAGGCCACGCCCGAGCCCGCACCGGTGGCGGGGGCCGACCGGTGATCCGGGTGGTGCTCGTCGACGACCAGGCGCTGATGCGGGCCGGCTTCCGGGCCCTGCTCGACGCCGAGGACGGGATCACGGTGGCGGGGGAGGCCGGGGACGGGGAGAGCGGCGTGGAGCTCGTCCGGCGCGTCGTGCCCGACATCGTCCTCATGGACGTACAGATGCCCGGCGCCGGAGGCATCGAGGCGACCCGCCGCATCGCCGGGGACCCGGCGCTCGCCGACGTCCGCGTCGTCATGCTCACCAACTACGGATTCGACGCCTACGTCTTCGACGCGCTGCGCGCCGGTGCCTCCGGCTTCCTGCTCAAGGACAGCGAGCCGGAGGACCTGCTGGCCGGGATCGGTGTCGTGGCGCGCGGCGACGCCCTCCTGTCGCCGTCCGTCACCCGCCGGCTCATCGGCGAGTTCGTCGCCCGGCCGCCGGACCGCGCGACCGCGCCCGGCCTGGAGGGCCTCACCCGGCGCGAACGCGAGGTCACCGCGCTCGCCGCGCGCGGCCTCACCAACGAGGAGATCGCCGGGCACATGGTGATCAGCCCGTTCACGGCCAAGACTCACATCAGCCGTGCCATGACCAAGCTCGGCGCCCGCGACCGCGCCCAACTCGTCGTGTTCGCCTACGAGTCGGGCCTCGTCACCGCCCGGACCCGGGGCGCCGGCAGCGCTCCGTAGGATCACCGCATGACGACCCGACGCCTCGCCTCGCTCGCCGCGGCAGCGCTGCTCCTGGCGGGCTGCGACAGTGCCGCACGGCCCGACACCATCGAGGTGGCGCCGAGCACCCGCCCCTGCCCCGACTCCGGAATCCGGCTGACCACGGGGCGCACCGAGGCGGCCGCGGGCCTGCGCGCCCTGAGTGTCACCCTCACCAACTGCGGCCGGGCCACAGTCGAGCTGAACGGCTACCCGCGCCTGACCCTGCTCGACGCCGACGGCGAGCCCGTCGAGCACGTCACCGTCCTCGAAGGCACCGACGAGATCACCACCGGCATCCGCGACGACGGCCCGCACCGCATCACCGTGCGCCCCCACGCCGGCGCCGTCACCAGCCTCGTCTGGCGCAACACCTACGACGACCTGACCCGGCCCCCCGTCACCGCGCCTCACGCCAGGATCGACCCCGGCCTCGGCCGCGGCACGACCACGCTCACCCCGTACGCGCCCTTCGACCTCGGCAGCACCGGGAAGCTCGGCACCACCGCCTGGAAGCCCGCGTGACACCCCCGCCCTGACGCACACCCGGGACCGGGCCCGCTAGGATCCGCAGAAATCGGTGCGGACACGGACGGCTGGTCCGCCGAGGTGGTTGGGGGTGGTCGGCATGACGGCCGGTCGAGTGGTGCGCTTCGACGGACAGCGCGGGTACGGGTTCATCGCGCCGGACGACGGCGGCGAGGACGTCTTCCTGCACGTGAACGATCTCCTCATCCCCGAGTCGTATCTGCGCACGGGCCTGAAGGTCGAGTTCGAGATCGAGGACGGCGACCGCGGCCCCAAGGCCTCGTCCGTGCGCCTCGCCGAGGGCGCGACCGCCCCGGCCCCGGGCCGGCACACGGCCGCCGAGGGCGACGACGTCCTGTGCGACGTGCTGCGCGTCGACGAGTTCACGAACGAGATCACCGAGCTGCTGCTGCGCGCGGCCCCCTCCCTCACCGGCGAGCAGATCCTCGCCGTACGCCGCGAACTGGTGCAGAACGGCCGCAAGCACGGCTGGGTCGACAGCTGACCGGAGGCCTTGCCGGCACCGCGCCCGGCCGGCGCGGCGAGACGGTCCGGGATCCGGACACGTCCCTTGTCGCGCACGGGGGCCGAGCCATACGTTCCGCTTGTTCGCCGCACGCCGCCGCGCAGCACGAGGAGCCTTCTTGTTCACGACCCGGCCGACTCTGCAGGGCACCTTCGGCATGGTGTCCTCCACGCACTATCTCGCGTCCCAGTCCGCGATGGCGGTCCTGGAGCGCGGGGGCAACGCGTACGACGCCGCGGTCGCCGCGGGCTTCGTGCTGCACGTCGTCGAGCCGCACCTGAACGGGCCCGCGGGCGAGGTGCCGATCATCCTCGCCCCGGCCGGCGGCGAGGTCCGTGTGCTGTGCGGGCAGGGGGTCGCCCCGGCCGGCGCCACCGTCGCCCACTACCGCTCCCTCGGCCTCGACCTGGTCCCCGGCACCGGCCCCCTCGCGGCCGCCGTCCCCGGAGCCTTCGACGCCTGGATGCTGCTCCTGCGCGACCACGGGACCATGGAGCTCGCCGACGTCCTCGCGTATGCGATCGGATACGCGCGCGACGGCCACGCCCCCGTCGAGCGGGTCGGCGAGACCGTCGCGACGGTGCGCGAACTGTTCGAGACCGAATGGCCGTCCTCCGCCGAGATCTACCTCGTCGACGGCGAGCCCCCGCGCCCCGGCGAACTGCTGCGCAACCCGCAGCTCGCCGCCACCTGGCAGCGGCTCGTGGAAGAGGCCGAGGAGGAGGCGGGCGGAGCCGGACGCGAGGCCCGGATCGAGGCCGCCCGGCGCGTCTGGCGCGAGGGCTTCATCGCCGAGGCCCTGGTCCGGCAGGCGGGCCGACCCACCCTGGACACCAGCGGCGCCCGTCACACCGGCACCCTCACCGCCGCCGACCTCGCCTCCTGGGAGGCGTCCTACGAGGCGCCCGCCACCTACGACTGGCGCGGCTGGACCCTGTGCAAGGCCGCCGGCTGGAGCCAGGGCCCGGCCTTCCTCCAGCAGCTCGCCCTGCTCCCGCCCGAACTGCCCGCGTACGGCTCGGCCGACTGGGTCCACCTGCTCGTCGAGGGCTGCAAGCTCGCCATGGCCGACCGCGAGGCCTGGTACGGGGACGCCGCCGAGGTCCCCGTCGACGCCCTCCTCTCCGACGCCTACAACACCGCCCGGCGCGCCCTCGTCGACCCGGAGAAGGCCTCGTACGAACTGCGCCCCGGCAGTCCGCTGGGGGAGGAGCCGCGGCTGAGCGCGCACGCCCTCGCGGTGGCCTCCGGAGCGGGCGAGTTCGACGTGCCGGGCGTCGCGGGCGCCGGCGAACCGACGGTCGCCAAGAGCCCGACGTCCCCGGTGCCGGGCGAGCCCGACGTGCGCGAGGACGGACTGACCCGCGGCGACACCTGCCACCTCGACATCGTCGACCGCTGGGGCAACATGGTCGCCGCGACCCCCTCCGGCGGCTGGCTCCAGTCCAACCCCGTCGTGCCCGAGCTCGGCTTCCCGCTCGGCACCCGGCTCCAGATGACCTGGCTGGAGGAGGGCCTGCCGAACTCGCTCACCCCGGGCCGCCGCCCCCGCACCACGCTCACCCCCTCGCTCGCCCTCAAGGACGGCGTCCCCGTCATGGCGTTCGGCACGCCCGGCGGCGACCAGCAGGACCAGTGGCAGGTGCACTTCTTCCTCGCGGTCGCGCTGCGCGACTGTGTGCGCGGCGGGCTCGACCTCCAGGGCGCGATCGACGCCCCGAACTGGCACAACGACTCCTTCCCCGGTTCCTTCTTCCCGCGCGGCATGCGCCCGGGATCGGTCACCGTCGAGTCCCGCATGGACGCGGAGGTCGTCGCCGAGCTGCGCCGGCGCGGCCACGACGTGACCGTCGGCGACGCCTGGTCCGAGGGCCGGCTGTGCGCCGTGGCCCGCGACCCGCGCACCGGAGTCCTGTCGGCCGCCGCGAACCCGCGCGGCATGCAGGGCTACGCCGTCGGACGCTGACCGCCGCGGGCACGGGACGGGTCGGTGGTGGAACCGCGATTTCAAGGCGATTCCACCGCCGGTTCACCCCGCGGGAACGCGATGTCTGCGGGGCGTGTTCTCATGGAGGCATGATCGAAACCATCACGGAAAGCATCGACGACTTTCTGTCCCGCCATGTCACCGACCGGCTCGTCACGGACGTCGAGCGCATCGTCCGCGCCGCGGCCGCCGCCGAGATCACCCCGCGCTTCCGGCAGCTCGCCGCCCACGAGATCGAGCAGAAGAGCGCCCCGCACGACCTCGTCACCGTCGCCGACAAGCGCGCCGAGGAGTACCTCACCCGCGAGCTGCCCGCCCTGCTGCCCGGCTCCGTCGTGGTCGGCGAGGAGGCCGTCGCCGCCGACCCGACGACGTACGAGGCGCTGCGCGGCTCCGCCCCCGTCTGGATCGTCGACCCCGTCGACGGCACCCGCCAGTTCGTCCACGGCGACCCCGGCTTCTGCACCCTCGTCGCCCTCGCCCTCGACGGTGTCGTCCTCGCCTCGTGGACGTACGCGCCGGCCCTCGGCGAGATGGCCGTCGCCGTCCGCGGCCGCGGCGCCCGGCTCGACGGCGAGCTGCTCGTCGCCGGTTCCCCGGCCCCCGGCGAGGACCTGCGCATCGCCACCTCGCACCCCGACTACACGACGGACGACCAGAAGCGCGCCCTGCTCGGCCTGCGCGCGGACGGCTTCGCGCCGCGCCCGTGCGGCTCGGCCGGCCTGGAGTACCTCGCGGTCGCCCGCGGCGCGCTCGACGCCACCGCGTTCAGCTGGGAGCTGGCCTGGGACCACGCCGCGGGGCTGCTCCTCGTCGAGGAGGCGGGCGGCGCCCACCTCACCGGCGCGGGCGTCCCCTTCGCCGTGACCGGCGGCAATGTGCTGCCCTTCACGGCGGCCCGGGACGCCGCCACCGCGCGGCGCGTGGCGGGAGCGCTCTCGGCCGGGGCCTGACCCCGGCGCTGTCGGCACCCCGGCATATCCTGGGCGGGCAGTGGCCGTCGGCTGACGAAGGAGTCCGAAGGTGCCGTCGATGTTCGATGCCGTCGTGGTGGGTGCGGGGCCGAACGGGCTGACCGCTGCCGTCGAACTGGCCAGGAGAGGCTTCTCCGTGGCGCTGTTCGAGGCGCGGGACGCGATCGGCGGCGGAGCGCGCACCGAGGAACTGACGCTCCCCGGCTTCCGCCACGACCCCTGCTCGGCCTCCCACCCCCTCGGCATCAACTCCCCGGCGTTCAGGGCGATGCCGCTGGACCGGTACGGCCTGGAGTGGGTGCACGCCGACCTGCCCATGGCGCACCCGTTCCCCGACGGCACCGCGGCCGTCCTGTCCCGTTCCGTCGCGGAGACCGCCGCCTCGTTCGGGCCGCGCGACGCGGGCCCGTACCGCCGCCTGGTCGAGCCGCTCCTGCACCGCTGGGACACCCTCGTACGGGACTTCATGTCGCTGCCGCTGAGTTCGCTGCCCCGCGACCCCGTCGGCCTCGCCCGCTTCGGGGTGAACGGACTGCTGCCCGCGAGCCGGCTCATGCGGCGCTTCCACGACGAGCGGGCGCCCGCCCTCTTCTCCGGTCTCGCCGCCCACACCATCGCCCCGCTGAACGGCCTCGCGACCGGCGGCATCGGCCTCGTCTTCGCCCTCGCCGCACACGCCCGGGGCTGGCCCGTCGCCCGCGGCGGCTCCCAGGCCGTCTCCGACGCGCTCGCCGCGTACCTGAAGGACCTCGGCGGCGAGATCCACACCGGCTACGAGGTCAAGCGGCTCGACGACCTGCCGCCGGCCCGTGCCTACGTCTTCGACACCTCGCCCACCGCCCTCGCGCGCATCGCGGGGCTCGGCCGCTACTACGACCGGTTCCGGTACGGGGCCAGCGTGTTCAAGGTGGACTACGCGCTCGACGGGCCGGTGCCGTGGACCGCGAAGGAGGCCCGGTCCGCGGGCACGGTCCAGGTCGGCCCGTACCGCTCCGACATCGGGCGGGCGCTGCGGGAGGCCTCCGGCGGGGAGCGGGCGCCCGAGACGCCGTTCCTCATCACCGTGCAGTCCAGCCTCGCCGACCCGACACGTGCGCCCGAGGGCAAGCACACGTTCTGGGCGTACGGGCACGTGCCGAACGGGTGGGACGGGGACCTGACCGACGCGATCGAGCGCCAACTGGAGCGGTTCGCACCCGGGTTCAGGGATCTCGTGCTGGCCCGCGCGACCATGGGGCCGCCCGAGCTCGCCGCGCGCAACGCCAACTACGTGGGCGGGGACATCGCCGCCGGGGCCGCGGCCGGGCTCCAGGTCCTCCTGCGGCCCAAGCTGTCCCTCTCCCCGTACACGACCCCGCACCCGGCGGTCTTCATCTGCTCCTCGTCCACGCCGCCCGGCCCCGGCGTGCACGGCATGTCGGGGCACAACGCGGCGAAGGCCGTCTGGCGGAGACTGAGGGACCGGTCATGAACACACGCGACACACGGATCACGCTCGTACGGGGCGACATCACGGAGCAGGAGGTCGACGCGGTCGTCAACGCGGCGAACTCCTCGCTGCTCGGAGGCGGCGGCGTCGACGGGGCCATCCACCGCAAGGGCGGGCCGGAGATCCTCGCGGACTGCCGCGCCCTGCGGGCCTCGCACTACGGGAAAGGACTGCCGGCCGGGCGGGCCGTCGCGACCACGGCGGGGCGGCTGCCGGCCCGCTGGGTCATCCACACGGTCGGTCCCCGCTGGTCCGCCTCGGAGGACCGGAGCGCGGTGCTGGAATCCTGCTACCGGGAGTCGCTGCGGGTGGCCGGGGAGCTCGGGGCGCGGAGCGTGGCGTTCCCGGCGATCTCCACCGGCATCTACGGGTGGCCCCTGGAGGACGGGGCGCGGGTCGCCGTGACGGCGGTGCGGGACTTTCTGGGAGCCGGCAGGGCGGGGCTGGACGAGGTCCGGTTCGTGGTCTTCGACGAGCGGGCGTTCGAGGCGTTCTCGGCGTATGTGAGCTGAGCGCCGTAGGGGTGCCCTCCGTTGCCGGGCACGGGTGCGGGTGAGTCGTGGCTGGTCGCGCAGTTCCCCGCGCCCCTCAACGCACACTTCGTGCGCCCCCGGGACGCTCACGTCCATGTCGGATTCTCGCCAGCCAAGCGCTTTCTCCGTGACCGATGCTGGAGACATGTACACCGATACCGAGCGGTGCGTGCGGGCCGTGCAGGCCAAGGACAGCCGGTTCGACGGCGTGTTCTTCACCGCCGTCGTGACGACCCGGATCTACTGCCGGCCGGGCTGCCCCGCCGTACCGCCCCGGCCCCGGAACATGGTGTTCTACCCGAGCGCCGCCGCCTGCCAGCAGGCCGGGTTCCGGGCCTGCAAGCGCTGCCGGCCCGACTCGACCCCGGGCTCGCCCGAGTGGAACCAGCGCGCGGACCTCACCGCCCGCGCCATGCGGCTGATCGGCGACGGCGTCGTCGACCGCGAGGGCGTGCCCGGCCTCGCGCGCCGGCTGCGCTACAGCGAGCGCCAGGTCGAGCGCCAGCTCCGCGCCGAGCTGGGCGCGGGCCCGCTCGCCCTGGCCCGCGCCCAGCGCGCCCAGACCGCCCGGCTGCTCATCGAGACGACGGGCCTCGCGATGGCCGACATCGCGTTCGCCGCCGGATTCGCCTCGGTCCGCTCCTTCAACGACACGGTCCGCGAGGTCTTCGCCCTGCCGCCGAGCGAACTGCGCGACCGGGCGCCACGAGCGCGGACCGGGGCTCCCGGGGCCATCACCCTGCGCCTGCCGTTCCGCACGCCACTGAACCCCGACAACGTCTTCGGCCACCTCGCCGCCACCGCCGTGCCCGGCGTCGAGGAGTGGCGCGACGGGGCGTACCGGCGCACGCTGCGGCTCCCGTACGGGTACGGGATCGTGGCGCTGACCCCCGGCCCCGAGCACATCGGCTGCCGGCTGATCCTCACCGACCAGCGCGACCTCACCGTCGCCATCAGCCGCTGCCGCCGCCTGCTCGACCTCGACGCCGACCCCGTCGCCGTCGACGACCAGCTGCGCGCCGACCCGCTGCTCGCCCCGCTCGTCGACAAGGCGCCGGGACGCCGGGTGCCGCGCACCGTCGACGAGGCGGAGTTCGCGGTGCGCGCCGTGCTCGGGCAGCAGGTGTCCACGGCGGCCGCCCGTACCCACGCGGCCCGGCTGGTCCGCGCCCACGGAGACCCGGTCGAGGACCCCGAGGGCGGCCTCACGCACCTCTTCCCGACCCCGGACGCGCTCGCCTCGCTCGACCCCGAGTCCCTCGCCCTGCCCGGCACCCGCCGCACCACCCTGCTGACGCTCGTACGGGAACTGACCGACGGGGGGCTCACGTTGGGACCCGAGTCGGACTGGGACGAGGCGCGGGCGGCGCTCGCCGCACTGCCCGGCTTCGGCCCCTGGACCATCGAGGCCATCGCCATGCGGGCCCTCGGCGACCCCGACGCCTTCCTGCCCACCGACCTCGGCATGCGCCGCGCGGCGCGGCAGCTGGGCCTGCCGCACACCCCGGCCGCGCTCACCGCGCGCGCGGCGGCCTGGCGGCCCTGGCGCGCCTACGCGACCCAGTACCTCTGGGCCACCGACGACCACCCGATCAACTTCCTGCCCGCGTGAGGGAACGCACCATGGACCAGCTCAGGCAGCACACCGTCATCGACACCCCGTACGAACCGTTCACCCTCGTCGCCACCGACGGTGTGCTGTCCGGCCTCTACATGACCGGCCAGCGCCACCGTCCGGCCGAGGAGACCTTCGGCGAGCGCGACGAGCGGCCCTTCGGTGCCGTTGTCGAGCAACTGGAGGCCTATTTCCAGGGCGATTTGAAGGAGTTCGACCTGCCGCTCGACCTGCACGGCACCCCGTTCCAGCGGTCCGTGTGGGAGCGGCTGCGGCAGATCCCGTACGGCGAGACCCGTACCTACGGCGAGCTCGCGGAGGCGCTCGGCAATCCGGGGGCCTCCCGCGCGGTCGGCCTCGCCAACGGGAAGAACCCCGTCGGCGTGATCGTGCCCTGCCACCGGGTGGTCGGCGCCGACGGCAGCCTCACCGGCTACGGAGGCGGCCTGCCCCGCAAGCGCCGCCTGCTCGACTTCGAGCGCGGCACCGCCCTGTTCTAGCCCGTCAGCCCTCGGCCAGTTCCCGCAGCAGCCGGGGCAGCGCCGTCCCGATCGGTTCGCGTACGACGGTGTCGGCGACGTCGTCGTACGGCGTCGGCTCCGCGTTCACCACCACCAGGCGCGCCCCCTGCTCGGCGGCAAGACCGGCCAGGCCCGCCGCCGGGTGCACCTGGAGGCTGGAGCCGACCGCGAGGAACACCTGGCACGCCTTCGTGATCGCGACGGCCTCGCCGATCACCATCGGATCGAGCCGCTCGCCGAACATCACCGTCGCCGGCTTGAGGATGCCGCCGCACGCCGGGCAGCCCGGGTCGTCCTCGCCGGCCTCGACCCGGGCGAGGGCCGCCTCCATGGGCCCGCGCTCGCCGCACGCCGTGCAGACGACGCGGCGGGTCGACCCGTGCAGTTCGATCACCTTGCGCTCGGGCAGCCCGGCGCGCTGGTGCAGCCCGTCCACGTTCTGCGTGACGACCCGCACCGGGACCCCGGACGCCGCCAGGTCCACGATCGCGCGGTGCGCCGTGTTCGGCTCCGGGTTCAGGGCGCCGGTCCGCAGCCGCATCAGCCAGGAGCGGCGCCTGATCTCCGGGTCGTTCATGTAGTACTCGTACGTGACGAGCTTCTCGGCGTCCGGATCCTCGCGCCACAGCCCCTTCGGCCCGCGGTAGTCGGGGATGCCGGAGTCGGTGCTGATGCCGGCGCCGGTCAGCAGGGCGACGAGGGGTTTTCCGGTCGAGGCGCTCATGGGGACAGATCAGACCAGGCAGCCGGGCCGGCGTCCACCGATTTCGGACGCCGGCGGCCGAGGTCAGCCGACGGGCCGCCCGCTCTCGAGCTCGACGGTGCCGGATCCGGAGGACAGGACGTCCAGGGCGTTGGTGACCCGGCCGTGCAGCGTGCCGAGGAGGTAGGTGCCCAGCTCGTCGTGCGGGACGAACCGCCACGACAGCAGCTCCTCCTCCTGGAGCCGGATCGCGGCGATCCGCTCGGCGTCCAGCACCCCGCCGTCGTAGAGGTAGGCGACGATCGGCGGCCGCCCCGGGCCCGGCACCCAGTCCACGACGAGCAGCCGCCCGAGGTCCACGTCGAGCCCGATCTCCTCCAGCGTCTCGCGCCGGGCGCCCTGCCGGGGCGTCTCCCCGTCGTCCGACTCCACCGTGCCGCCGGGCAGCGCCCAGCCCTCGCGGTAGTTCGGCTCGACCACCAGGACGTGCCCGCGCTCGTCGCGGAACAGCGCGGCGGCGCCGACCAGCACACGGGGGAGTCCGGCAATGTACGTGGCGTAGTCCAGGGTGCTCATCCGGCTCAGCCTAGCGAGCGACGGCGTCGTTTGATCGATCGTTTTCCAGATCCGGACGCCCTACTGTGTGCGTATGTCTACTGATTTATCCGGGCGAGTCGGCGTTCCGCGAGGCGGACGACCATGGGCAGGGAGCCCCTCCTGCGGTTAAGGTCGCAGCGGCGCGACTGCCTTGTTTCGAGCAAGGCCCGAACAGCAAGGGGAGAGCAAGGTGGCGGACGCTGCACAGGCCGCGCGGCACGTGTTGATCGCGGCGGACAAGTTCAAGGGCTCGCTGACCGCGGTGCAGGTCGCACAGCGTGTGACGGCGGGACTGCGCCGGGTCGCGCCCGACGTCGAGGTCGAGGCGGTGCCGGTCGCCGACGGCGGTGACGGGACCGTCGCGGCGGCCGCCGCGGCGGGCTTCGAGCGCCGCGAGGTCGAGGTGACCGGGCCGCTCGGCGAGAAGGTCACCGCGGCGTACGCGCTGCGCGAGGGCACCGCGGTCGTCGAGATGGCGGAGGCCTCGGGCCTCCAGCTCCTGCCGGAGGGCGTTTTCGCCCCGCTGACGTCGACCACGTACGGATCCGGCGAGGTGCTCCTCGCCGCGCTCGACGCGGGCGCGCGCAGCATCGTCTTCGGCGTCGGCGGCAGCGCCACGACCGACGGCGGCGCCGGCATGCTCGCCGCGCTCGGCGCCCGCTTCCTGGACGCGTCCGGGGACCCGGTCGCGCCCGGCGGCGGCCCGCTGGCCACGCTGGCCTCGGCCGACCTGTCGGGCCTCGACCCGCGCCTCGCCGACGTCGAGATCGTGCTCGCCAGCGACGTGGACAACCCGCTGACGGGCCCGAAGGGCGCGCCCGCGGTGTACGGCCCGCAGAAGGGCGCGACGCCCGAGGACGTGGCCGAGCTGGACGCCGCCCTGGACCACTTCGCGAAGGTGCTCGGCGAGTCCGTCGGGCCCGCCGCGCTCGAGTACGCGGCGTCGCCGGGGGCGGGTGCCGCCGGCGGCATCGGGTACGGGGCGCTCGTCGGCCTCGGCGCGAGCTTCCGGCCCGGGATCGAGGTCATGCTCGACGTCCTCGGGTTCGCGCCGGCGCTCGCGAAGGCGACGCTGGTGATCACCGGTGAGGGGTCGCTGGACGAGCAGACCCTGCACGGGAAGGCGCCGGCGGGGGTCGCGGCCGCGGCCCGGGCGGCCGGGATCGAGGTCGTCGCGGTGTGCGGGCGGCTGGCCCTGCCGCCGGAGGCGCTCGGCCGGGCCGGTATCCGCCGCGCCTACGCGCTCACCGACCTGGAGCCGGATGTGGCGCGCTGCATCGCCGAGGCGGGGCCCATCCTGGAGGACGTGGCGGAGCGCATCGCGCGAGATTTCCTGAGCTGAGGCCGGCTCGGCTCCTCGCCGTAGCTCCGCCGGTCCCGTCACCGCCCGCGGCCCGGTGGGGCGTCTCGCGCAGTTCCCCGCGCCCCTGAGATGCACACCCTTCGGGTGGCATCTCCCCGAGGAGGCGCAGCCTCCTCAGG
>NZ_JBHYTK010000056.1:0-36611 GCF_042749255.1 Streptomyces sp. NPDC059524
GACCTGCTCTGGCTCGCCGACCGCCGCCCCCTGGGCCCGGCCCGCCCCCGCCACCCCCGCCTCCGCCCCGTGGTACCCTCCCCCCGGTCCGACGCTGGGGTAGCCCCCCGCCACGCCGGCCCCCCCCGCCCCCCCCCGGCGGGTGGCCCTGGGGCGGGCCCACGCTGTACGACAGCACCTCGATGCCGGCGAGGCGGCCGCGCAGGGCGTCCGGGATGGTCTGGTTCCAGATGGTGGAGCGGCCCAGGCCGCTCACCATGTCGCCCGCGCCGGCCGCCGCCAGGCACACCAGCACCAGCCACACGTTCGAGAACCACCCCGCCGCCGCGATCGCCAGCCCCCAGGCCGCCGCCCCGGCCACCACGAGCAGCCCGTGCCGCCGCACCCGGGACGTCCAGCCGCTGGTCAGCGAACAGAACAGGGAGCCCACCGCGCCGGCCGCGTACATCAGACCCAGGGACCACGGCGCGTCCAGCTCGTCCGCGAGGAACGGGAAGACCGTGTTCGGGAACGCGAAGAACATCGCCGCCATGTCGACGGCGTACGTGCCGAGCAGCACCGGCCGCGACCACGCGTAGGCCGCGCCCTCCGCCAGGCCCCGCAGTGACGGCTTGACCGCGTCGTGCGCGGGTGGCGCCGGGGCGAGGCGCGTGCACATCGCCACCGAGACGGCGAACCCGACGACCGTCACCGCGTACGCGGTCGCGTGCCCCGCGTACGCGACGACCACGCCCGCCAGGGCCGGGCCCGCGATCGCGCCCGCGTTCCAGCGCAGCGCGTTGAGCGCCGCCGCGGCGGTGAGCTGGTCGTGCGGCACGATCCGGGCGAGCAGCGAGTCCAGCGCCGGGCGCTGCAGCCCGGCAAGGCCCGAGACGCCGGCCGCCACGACATACAGCGGCCACAGCAGCGGGCTCGGCAGCAGCGCGTTCACGAACAGGACCAGGGCCAGGCCGCCCAGCCCCGCCTCCGTCCACAGGATCACCCGGCGCCGGTCCACGGCGTCCGCGAGGGCGCCGCCGTACAGACCGCACACCACGAGCGGCACCAGCTCCACCGCGCCCATCGCGCCCACCGCGAGCGGCGAGTCCGTCAGCTCCTTGATCTGCAACGGCAGCGCGACCATCGCCATGAAACTGCCGAAGTACGTCACCAGCCCCTGCGTCCAGAGCAGCCGGAAGTCCCGCACGGAACGCCACGGGGTCAGATCGGGCAACAGGGCGGAGAGCTTCGCGGAACGCGGGCGTTGTTCGGACACGACCCCCCATGCTCAACGCGTCCCGCGCCTCCGGCAACGCATTTATCCCCGGCACGCCTCGCGCCGGGGCCTGCGCGGGGTACGCACTCCAGCGGAGCCGCCCGGGTGGGCGGGCACACCGGCCCGGGCCCTCCTCCCACCACCCGCCCCCTCCGGTGCGCCCAGCCTCGGGCAGCGCCGCAGCGTGGGGCCGTGTCCGGCGGGCGTTGCCTTACGCCCTAGTCGCGGGGCTGCCAGTTCGCGGCCCGGGCCTCCTGGATCCTGCCCGGACCCTCCTCGGGCGTCGGCCCGGCGCCGAGCCTTGGGCAGCACCCCAGCGGGGGCCGGTACCGATCGATGTGGGGCTCAGACGTGCCGGGCGTTGGTTTGCGCCTCAGTCGCGGGGCTGCCAGTTCGCGTATCGGGCCTGGAGCTTGCCCGGGCCTTTCTCCCACCCACCCGCCCCCTCCGGGGCGGTCGGCCCCGGCGCCCAGCCACGGCCATAGCGCGGGCGCAATGAACCACGCGACTATCCGGCGCCGGGCAGATACGCCCCGTAAGGGGCGCGGGGAACTGCGCGACCAGCCACGACGGCGCGGCAGCCGGCGACGAGCTCGGCCCCTACGGCGAAGCCCGTTCGATCGCGCACCCGGCACCGGGGTGCCGCCTTGCCCACCCGTGCCGCCCCAGGCGGCAGACTGCCCAAGGCTGGGTCGACCGGAACACGTACCCGGGGCTGGGGTGCGGCCTCAAGACGGGGAGTCTGGAACGCGCGCCCAGAGCTGGGGTGCTGCCCGAGGCTGGGTGCCGGGCCCGACGCCCCCGGAGGGGGCGGGTGGTGGGAGCAGGGCTGAGGCTGGTCGCACCGTGCGCGGAGCCGCGTATCGGTACAGCCTCGCGTTACTGGCGGGCAGGTGTCCCGGTGCCGAATGGGCGGCGTGGATGATCGAGCCTGCTGCGCGTGGCGTGCGCATCCCGCGCCGGGGTGCCGCCCGAGGCCGGGTGCCGGGCCCGACGCCCCCGGAGGGGGCGGGTGGTGGGAGTAGGGCTGAGGCTGGTCGTGTTCGCATGGCGGAGTCGTATGTCGTTGCAGCCCCGTGTTCCTTGGGGGCATCTGCCCGGTGCCGGATGGTCGTTGGATGCGCATCCTGGGCTGGGGTGCTGCCCCCGGAGGGGGGCGGGTGGGTGGGAGCAGGCGGCAGGCCAAAAGAGACGCCGGGTCGGGAGGGAGGAGGCTCCAAGCCAGAGGGGAGGGGTACCGGGGCAGGTGCGTCCCGTCAGGGGCGCGGGGAACTGCGCGACCGGCCACGACGGCCCTGTAGCCGGCGACGGCGTTCGGGCGGCCCGAGGTGGGGCAACCAGAACGCACGCCCAGGGCCGGCGTGTCGCCCGAGGCCGGGTACCGGGCCGACGCCCCCGGAGGGGGAGCAGGGCCGGGGTAAGGGTTGGATGGGGCGGGCCGTAGGTGAGAGGTGCCGGGACGGACGTCCCGCCAACGGCGCGGGGACGTCGGCGGGGCAGCCGGCGCCGAGGCCCACACACCGCTCGGCGTACACGCCCCCACCCGCACACCACCGCCCAGCGCACACGCCCCACCGGCGCGGCATCGCCCCGCGCAGAGGCCCCCACCCGCGCGGCAGCGCCCCCGCTCACCACCGAGTCGGCGGCGGAGCCGTGAGGTGGTCGGCGAGGCGGGAGAGGCGGTCGCGGAAGCCGCGGCGGGCGCGGGGCGCCGGCACCGCGTTCTCCCCGGCCGCCGCACTCACCAGATGCTGCACCGTGTCGAGGTCGAGGTCCGTGTCACCGGGCACGGTCAGCGCGTCGTGGGCCATCGCCCGAAGCTCCCCACCCGCCCCCTCCGCGTCGAGCGCGAGCACCGTCGCCCCCGCCCGCCGCGCGTCGTGCACCCGCTCCAGCAGCCCCGCCCCCGCCTCGTCCGGCGTCACCACCAGCAGCGTCTCCCCGCGCCGCGCCGCCTCCAGCCGTCCGAGCCCGACCGCCAGGTGCGCCGGGTCGTCGGGCCGCGCGGCGTGCCGGACGAGGGTCGGCGCCAGTTCCGGCGTCCCGGACCACGCGGCCTCGTCCACCAGGTGCGCCGCCAGGTGCCAGGGCTCGTACGACTCGGTGCCGACGAGGAGCAGTCCGCCCCCGTGCGCCGACACCGACGAGCGCAGCGCCCCGGCGAAGCGGCGGGTGGCGGCGGGCCACCCCGTTCCGGCGAGGACCTCGCGCAGCAGGGCTACTCGTACGGCGTCCATGGCCCCGCATGGTGCCCGAACCACCGCCCCCGTCCGGCCCGTTCGCCCCAAGACCGCCCGTACGAGTCACAGGCCGACCCTGCTGACCAGGACCGTACGCATGAGTAAGGTCGCCTCATGACTACCAGTGACAGCGCACAGCCCGCCGCCCCCGCGAAGGCCCCCGCCAAGGACCCCTGGGAGCTGCCCGACGTGTCCGGGCTCGTCGTCGGCGTGCTCGGCGGCACCGGCCCGCAGGGCAAGGGCCTCGCCTACCGGTTCGCCCGCGCCGGACAGAAGGTGATCCTCGGCTCCCGCGCCGCCGAGCGCGCCCAGGCGGCCGCCGACGAACTGGGCCTCGGCATCGAGGGCGCCGACAACGCCGAGTGCGCCCGCCGCAGCGACATCGTCATCGTCGCCGTCCCCTGGGACGGACACGGCGCGACCCTGGAGGCGCTGCGCGAGGACCTCGCCGGCAAGCTCGTCGTCGACTGCGTGAACCCGCTCGGCTTCGACAAGAAGGGCGCCTACGCCCTGAAGCCCGAGGAGGGCAGCGCCGCCGAGCAGGCCGCCGCCCTGCTCCCCGACTCCCGGGTCACCGCCGCCTTCCACCACCTGTCGGCCGTGCTGCTCGCCGACCCGGCGATCGAGGAGATCGACACCGACGTGATGGTGCTCGGCGAGTCCCGCGAGGACACGGACACCGTGCAGGCGCTGGCCGCCCGCATCCCCGGAATGCGCGGCGTCTTCGCGGGCCGCCTGCGCAACGCCCACCAGGTCGAGTCCCTGGTCGCGAACCTCATCTCGGTGAACCGCCGCTACAA
Source organism: Streptomyces sp. NPDC059524 (assembly GCF_042749255.1). Taxonomy (NCBI): domain Bacteria; kingdom Bacillati; phylum Actinomycetota; class Actinomycetes; order Kitasatosporales; family Streptomycetaceae; genus Streptomyces; species Streptomyces sp. NPDC059524. Next base: position 4,296 of record NZ_JBHYTK010000056.1, read on the forward strand.
GGCCCACGCGGGTCTGCGCGTCACGGACGTATAACCACACGCCCGCGCAATCAGGGCGCGTTCAGGCGCGGGCGGGGCATGGGGGACACTGGTCGGCGAAACGGCGAAACACCGCCGTGCCGTACGTGCCGTATTGGAGCCGACCCCCATGCCCCGCATCGCACTCTTCGCCCTCGTGCTCTGCGTCCTCGCCGTCGCCGCCGCGGTGGTCTCCTTCGTCCAGGGCAGCTTCCTGGGTGTCGTGTGGGTCCTGATCGCCGGCATCACGTCGAACATGACGTGGTTCTACGTCCGCAAGGCCCGCATGGAGAAGGAAGCCGCGCGCCCTACCGAGGCAGCGTGACGGTCGGGATCTCCGGCGTCCCCTCCCAGAACTCGTAGAACCTGCGGCCCCAGTACGTGTCCCACTCGGTCACGCCCAGGCCGCGCAGCAGGGCGTCGACCGCGTCGAAGAACCAGCCGTTGACCGACGGGATCCACAGGATCGCGAAGACCGCGAGCAGCCCGAACGGGGCGAACGGCTCCACCTGCCGCCTGATCTTGTACGACAGCCAGGGCTCGATGACCCCGTAGCCGTCGAGGCCCGGCACCGGCAGGAAGTTCAGGATCGCCGCGGTCACCTGGAGCAGCGCCAGGAAACCGAGCGCGTACCGGAAGGTGTCCGGCACCCCGTCGAGCGCGTCCAGCCAGAACGGGGCGGTGCAGACGACGGCGAAGAGCACGTTCGTCAGCGGGCCCGCCGCCGAGATCAGACTGTGCTTCCAGCGCCCGCGGATCCGGCCCCGCTCGATGTAGACCGCCCCGCCGGGCAGACCGATGCCGCCCATGATCACGAAGATCACCGGGAGGATGATGCTCAGCACGGCGTGCGAGTAGACGAGCGGATTCAGCGTGAGGTAGCCCTTGGCGCCGACGGACAGATCGCCGCTGTGCAGGGCCGTGCGGGCGTGCGCGTACTCGTGCAGGCACAGCGAGACGATCCACGCGCCCGTCACGAACAGGAACACCGCGACGCCCGGCGCCGCCGCGAAGTCCGTCCACACCGCCCACCCGGACACCGCCGTGACGGCGGCGATCCCGAGGAACACGGGGCTGATCCGGTTGGTGCCGCGCCGGGCGGAGGCGGACTTCATGAACGGGCACTCCAGGGGTCGCGGGTCCGATGACGCCGGTGATCGACGGCGTGACCGAACGTACCCGGCCACCCCCGAAAAACGCCCCGCCCTCCACAAGGAGTTCCCGCCCGCCCGAGGAAGCCGACGCGAAGCGCACGCCTCAGCGGCTCCGTCGCAGGCGCGACCGACATGCCCCTGGGGCGCACGGAGTGCGCCTTCAGGGGCGCGGGGAACTGCGCGACCAGCCACGACGAAACCCGCACGCGGCGACGAAGGCCCACCCCGCCACGGCGACAGGCCGCCGAACCACGACGAAAGCCCCACCCGGCAACGAAGGCCCAACCCGCCACGGCGGCAGACCGCCGAACCACGACGAACCCGCACCCCGGCAACCCCGCGCTGACTCACGCCGCCCGACCGGCGACAATGGGCCCCGTGCGCTATCGCCTGCTAGGTCCGACGGAGGCGCTCCGCGACGACGGCACCCCCGTCCCGGTCGGCGGAGCCAGACTCCGCGCGCTCCTGACCACCCTCGCCCTGCGCCCCGGCCGCACCGTCCCCGCCGCCCTGCTCGTCGACGAGGTGTGGGGCGCCGAACCGCCCGCCGACGCCCCGGGCGCCTTGCAGGCCCTCGTCGGACGGCTGCGCCGTACCCTCGGCGCCGGCGCGGTCGACTCGGCGGACAGCGGCGGCTACCGGCTCGCGGCGACCTCCGACGACATCGACCTGTTCCGCTTCGAGCGGCTCACCGCCGACGGGCTGCGCGCCCTCGCCGACGACGACCCGGCGAAGGCGGCCGACGCCCTCGACGACGCGCTCGCCCTGTGGCGCGGCCCCGCCCTCGCCGACCTCCCCGACCGCACCGCCGAGGCCGCCCGCTGGGACGCCCGCCGCCTCGATGCCCGCCGCGCCCGCCTCACCGCCTTGCTCGCGCTCGGCCGGGCCGAGTCCGCGCTGCCCGAGCTGACCGCCCTGTGCGCGGCGCACCCGCTGGACGAACCGCTCCAGGCGCTGCGGCTGCGCGCCCTGCGCGACACCGGCCGCGCGGCCCAGGCGCTGGCCGCCTACGAGGACGTGCGCCGGGGGCTGGCCGACCGGCTCGGCGCCGACCCGGGGCCCGAACTGCGCTCGCTGCACGCCGAGTTGCTCGACCCCGGCCCGGTCGACCGGCCCGTACGGAAGGCGTCCGGGGTGCGCGGGAACCTGCGGGCCCGGCTCACCTCCTTCGTGGGCCGCGAGCACGACATCGAGGCGATCCGCGCCGAACTGGCCCGCGCCCGCCTCGTCACGCTCCTCGGCCCGGGCGGCGCCGGAAAGACCCGCCTGTCGCAGGAGGTCGCCGACGGCCTGGCCGGCGGCGACGCCGTCCCGGACGGGGTGTGGCTGGCCGAGCTCGCCCCCGTCGGCGACCCCGAGGCCGTGCCGGAGGCCGTCGTCAGCGCGCTCGGTGCCCGCGAGACCGTGCTGCGCGGCGCCGGCGCCGAGGAACTGCGCGTCGCGAGCGAGCGGCACGGCGACGACCCGCTCGTCCGCCTCGTCGAGCACTGCGCCGACCGCCGCATGCTGATCATCCTCGACAACTGCGAGCACGTGATCGACGCGGCGGCCACCCTCGCCGAACAGCTCCTCGCCCGCTGCCCCGGCGTCACCGTCCTCGCCACCAGCCGCGAACCCCTCGGCGTCCCGGGCGAGGCCCTCCAGCCGGTCGAGCCGCTCCCGGAGCCGTACGCGCTGCGGCTGTTCGGCGAGCGCGGCGCCGCCGTGCGCCCCGGGTTCACCGTCGACGAGGCCCCGGAGGCCGTCGGCGAGATCTGCCGCCGCCTCGACGGACTGCCGCTGGCCATCGAACTCGCCGCCGCCCGGCTGCGGATGCTCACCCCGCGCCAGATCGCCGACCGGCTCGACGACCGTTTCCGGCTGCTCACCTCCGGCGCGCGCACCGCGCTGCCCCGCCAGCAGACCCTGCGCGCCGTCGTCGACTGGTCCTGGGATCTGCTCGACGCACCCGAGCGCACCGTCCTCGCCCGTCTGTCCGTGTTCAGCGGCGGCTGCGACCTGGCCGCAGCCGAGTCCGTGTGCGCCACCGCCGGCGCGGACGCCCCCGACGTGCTGGAGGCGCTCGGCTCGCTCGTCGACAAGTCCCTCGTGGTCGCCGCCCCCGACGACGAGGGCGGCATGCGCTACCGGCTCCTGGAGACCGTCGCCGAGTACGCGGGCGACCGGCTCGACGAGGCCGGCGACCGGGAGAGCGCCGAGCGCGCTCACCTCACGTACTACCGCGAACTCGCCCGCACCACCGACCCGTTGCTGCGCGGCCGCCACCAGCGTGCCGCCGTCGCCCGCATCGAGCGCGACTACGAGAACCTGCGCACCGCCCTGCGGCACGCCGTCGCCGCGCGGGACGAGCAGGAGGGGCTCGGGCTCGTCCTGTCGCTCGCCTGGTTCTGGCAGATGCGGGACCTGCGCACCGACGGCCGCACCTGGACGCGGGAGGTCGCCGCGCTCGGCCCCGACCCGTTCGCCGGGCCCGCCCGGCCAGCCCCGCCGATCCTGGAGCGCTGCACCGACGCCCCGCCCCCGTTCGCGGGCGAACTCCTCGACGAGGCCCGCCGCCAGCTCCACCTGTGCCGGTTCGCGACCATGGACATGGAGATGGACGAGTGGCGCTCCGAGGCCGGGCAGGAGCGGCTGCGGATCATCGTCGACACCTACCGGGCCGACCTGCCGCAGGCCTGCCGTCCGCCCGGCAACATCTGGTACTTCGCCGTCGTCATGACCGGCGACCTGGAGCGGCTGCACCGGCTCACCGACATCACCGTCGCGACCTGCCGGGAACTCGGCTACGAGTGGGAGCTCGCCCTCGTCCTGCAACTGCGCGCCAACCTGCACGCCAACCGGGCCTCCTGGGCCGCGACCGGGATCGCGGACGCCGACGAGTCGATCGAGCTGTTCACCCGGCTCGGTGACGAGTGGGGCGTCGCCGAGGCGCTGTCGGCGCGCGGCGAGGCGCACGAGAAGCTCGGCCGGTTCGCGCAGGCGGCCGCCGACTTCCGGCGGGCCCGTGAGGTCGCCGAGGACATGGGCGCGCACGCCCAGTCGACGATCCTCCAGGTGCGGCTGGGGCAGGTGCTGATCGAGCTGGGGGAGGCGGAGGAGGGGGAGCGGATGCTGTGGCAGGCGCTCGACTCCGCGCGACGGCCGGCGAACGAGGCCCGGCCCGTCGCCCGGATGATCCTCGTCGGCCGCCTCGCCTCGACCGGCCGGATCGCCGAGGCGCGGGAGCAACTGGAGCTGCTGCGCGAGGAGTTCGCGGGGCAGGGGGTCAACTTCTTCCACTCCATGCTGACCGGCATGGAAGCGATGATCGACGTCACCGAGGGATGCGCCGAGTCGGCGCTGGCGAACGTGTCGCGGGCCGTGGAGCTCGCCGCGGACCCGCTGGCCGTGATCATCATGCCGCACCTGATGGCGATGCAGCTGCTCACCGCGGCCCGCGCGCTCACCCTGCGCGGGCAGGACGGCGACACGTGCCGTGCGGCCCGGCTGATCGGCGCGGCGGACGCCTCGCTGCCGGAGGGGCACATCCCGAACGGGATGGAGCGCAAGTGGCGGGCCGACGCGGAGGCGGCCCTGCGCGCCGTGCTCGACGACGCGGACTACGAGCGGGAGCGCGCCGAGGGCGGCGCCCTCTCCGTGGAGGAGGCCGCCGCCCTCTTCTGACGTCAGACGCGTACCGGGTGAACCGGTCTTGTGTCAGGCCTTCTTGGTGAACTTTCGGATCGCGACCGGGGCCATGACGACCGTCAGGCCGGCGGTCCAGGCGAGCGTCACCCACAGGCCGTGGGCGACCGGGCCGCCCACCATGAGACCGCGGGCGGCGTCCGCGAGCCCGGACATCGGGTTGTACTTGGTGAAGTTCTCCAGCCAGCCCGGCATCGACGCGGTCGGCGCGAAGATCGACGAGCCGAACTGGAGCGGCATCATCACCAGGAAGCCCATCGCCTGCACGGACTGGGCGTTCTTCATGGTCACGCCGAGGACCAGGAAGATCCACATGACGGCGGAGCCGAACAGCGCGGACAGGCCGAGCGCGGCGAACAGTCCGCCCCAGTTCGTGATGTCGAAGCCGACCAGGACCGCGACGACCATCAGCACGGTGGTGGCGACGAGCAGGCGCAGCAGTTCGACGGAGATCTTCGCGATCAGGACCGAGCCGCGTCCGATGGGCAGGGACCGGAAGCGGTCCATGATCCCCTTGTGGAAGTCCTCGTTGAAGCCGGTGCCGACGCCCTGCGCGATGTTCATGCTCATCATCGCGACCATGCCGGGGATCACGTACTGCACGTACTGCTGCTGGCCGCCGCCGAGGGACTGGCCGATCGAGCCGCCGAAGACGTACACGAACAGCAGCGTGAAGATGACGGGCATCAGGACCGCGTCCATCATCGACTCGGGGTCCTGCTTGATCCACAGCAGATTGCGGCGGACGAGGGCGCCGGTGTGGCGCAGGTGGCCGCGCAGTCCGATCCGGGGGTCGGCCGCGACGGTGATGGTGGGAGCGGTGGTGGCGGTACTCATACGGCGACCTCCTCGAGTTCGGGCCTGGCGTCCTGGGGGACGGTCGCCTTCTGGCCGGTGATGGACAGGAACACCTCGTCCAGGCTGGGCAGTTCGGTGGCGATGGAGCCGATCGTGATGCCGCGCGCGGTGACCGCGCCGACGACGGCGGTCAGCTGCTCGTCGCTCAGGATCGGGACGAGCACGGTGCCGGACTCGGTGTCCACGGTGGTCGTGGCGAGGCCGGTCAGGCCCAGGTCGTCCAGCGCGTGCGCCAGCGGGCGCAGCTCCAGCGGGTCCGTGGGGCGGATCCGCAGCGTGCGGCCGCCGACCTTCGCCTTGAGCTCGTCGATGCCGCCGTTCGCGATGACGCGGCCGCGGTCGATGACGGTCAGCTCGGAGGCCAGCTGCTCGGCCTCCTCCATGTACTGGGTGGTGAGCAGCACGGTCACGCCGTCCCGCACCATGCTCTTGACCTCGTCCCACACCTCGTTGCGGGTCCGGGGGTCGAGGCCGGTCGTCGGCTCGTCGAGGTAGAGCACGTGTGGGCGGCCGATCATGGAGGCGGCCAGGTCGAGGCGGCGCCGCATGCCTCCGGAGTAGGTCCGGGCCGGGCGGCTCGCCGCCTCGGTCAGCGAGAACCGCTCCAGCAGCGCGTCGGCCCGGGCGCGGGCCTCCTTGCGGGACAGGTCGAGCAGGCGCCCGATCAGGTAGAGGTTCTCCCGGCCGGAGAGCTTCTCGTCGACCGAGGCGTACTGGCCGGTGAGGCCGATCACGCGGCGCAGCTGGCGGGGCTGGCGCACGGCGTCGTAACCGGCGACGACCGCGGTGCCGGCGTCGGGGGTGATCAGGGTGGACAGGCAGCGTACGAGGGTGGTCTTGCCGGCGCCGTTCGGGCCGAGCACACCCATCACGGTGCCCTCGTGCACGTCCAGGTCGACACCGTCCAGGGCCTTGGTCTCGCCGTAGTGCTTGACCAGCCCCCGCACGGCCACGGCGACTCCTCGGCCGCCTTCGGGGTTCACGTCGATTCGCGTCATGCCCCCAATCTGACGCCCCCCACCGACACCCGACCGACATCCCACCGACAGCGCCCGCGCCCCGCCGACAGCCCGCCGACACCGGCGGCGCGAGGCGCGGGGTTGTACCGGATCAGCGCCTCCGCCGCGGGGCGCGAGCGTCATGGCCTCCTGGGGCACGCGGAGCGTGTCCTCAGGGGCGCGGGGCTGTACCGGATCAGCGGCTCCGCCGCGGGGCGCGAGAAGCCCCAACCCTTGGGGGGCGCACGGAGTGTGCCCTTCAGGGGCGCGGGGAACTGCGCGAGAAGCCCCACCGGGCGGCACCCGGCGACGATCCTCAGCCCCTACGGCGGCGGCGCTGTAGCGGAGGCCCGCTGAATCGCGCACCCGGCGCCGGGGTGCCGCCTTGCCCACCCTCCCCCAAGCTCTCGGCTTCGCTCGAGCAGGGGGTACCCCCATCGCCCCAGGCGGCAGACTGCCCAAGGCTGGGTCGACCGGACTGCGTACCCGGGGCCGGGGCGCGGTTCCAGGGCTGGGTCGGCCGGACGGCGTACTCGGGGCCGGGGCGCGGCTCCGAGGCTGGGGCGACCGAGCGCGCACCGGCACCGGAGCTCAGCCCGACGGGACCCCACGGCGGAGGTGGGCCCTCCCCGCGGCCCGCCGAGGCACCGGGTACACACGACGGTTCAACCCAGCGGAGCGTGACGCAGCCCGTCGACGGGGGAAGATCGACGGGCTGCGATGGTGCCGCTATGGCTCAGATGTGTTCAGGAGGGGCCCCGCCTCAGTGGACGGAGTGCTCCTCCTGAGGGAACGTTCCGCCGACCACGTCCTCCGCAAACGCCTTCGCCGCGTCGGACATGACGGTACGCAGATCGGCGTACTGCTTGACGAAGCGCGGCATCTTGCCCCCGGTGAGCCCGAGCGCGTCCGTCCAGACGAGGACCTGCGCGTCCGTCTCGGGGCCCGCGCCGATCCCGACGGTGGGGATGTGGAGCGTCCGCGTGACCTCCGCGGCGAGCTCCGCCGGGACCAGTTCGAGGACGACCGCGAAGGCGCCCGCGTCCTGGACCGACTTCGCGTCCCGCAGCAGCTGCTGCGCCGCCTCCTCGCCGCGCCCCTGCACCCGGTAACCCTGCGTGTTGACCGACTGCGGGGTCAGGCCGATGTGCGCCATGACCGGGATGCCGGCCTCGACGAGCAGCTTGATCTGGGCGTGCGAGCGCTCGCCGCCCTCCAGCTTGACCGCGCCGACGCCCGCCTCCTTGACGAGCTGCATCGCGGAGCGCAGCGCCTGCGTGGGCCCCTCCTGGTAGGACCCGAAGGGCAGGTCGCCGACGATGAGCGCGCGGGACGTGCCGCGCACGACGGCGGCGGAGAGCATCGTGAGCTGGTCCAGGGTGACCGGGACCGTGGTCTCGTAGCCGAGGTGACAGTTGCCGGCGGAGTCGCCGACCAGCATGACGGGGATGCCGGCCTCGTCGAACACCGACGCGGTCATGGCGTCGTAGGCGGTGAGCATGGGCCACTTCTCGCCCCGCTCCTTGGCGAGCGTGATGTCGCGCACGGTGATGCGCCGGGTGCCCTTGCCCCCGTACAGCGCCTTGGGATTGCTGCTGTCGGCGGACTGCGTCGGGGCAGCCTGAACGTGTTGCGTCATCGCAACGGCTCCTTCAATTCGTCTCGAGGCGCCCTGACGGCGTCCCCGGATCACCTCCCATGGTGGCACCGCGTGCAGCCCCCGCGCCAGAGCACACGACCCCGGTAAAGCCTCGGTAAGGGAAGTCTCCCGGACTTCCAATACGGAACGGTGCCGTATCGAAATGGGGCTAGGCTCGTACGCATGACCACTCCCGTCGCTCCCGAGGCATCTCGGATACCCGAGGCGGTGCACCGCCGCCGCTGGGCCATCCTCGGCGTGCTCATGCTGAGCCTGCTGATCGTCGTCCTCGACAACTCCATCCTGAACGTCGCGATCAAGACGATCTCGACCCCCGCCCCGACGGGCCTCGGCGCCACCCAGAGCGAGCTCGAGTGGGCCATCAACGCCTACACCCTCGTCTTCGCCGGCCTCCTGTTCACGGCCGGCCTGCTCGGCGACCGCGTCGGCCGCAAGAAGGTCCTCATCGGCGGCCTCGTCGTCTTCGGCATCGGCTCCGCGCTCGCCGCCGAGTCCGGCTCCCCGGTGCAGCTCATCGCGTTCCGCGCGCTCATGGGCCTCGGCGCCGCGTTCGTCATGCCCGCCACCCTCGCCGTGCTCATGAACGTCTTCGAGCGCGAGGAGCAGCCCAAGGCCATCGGCATCTGGGCGGGCGGCGTCGGCCTCGCCATCGCCATCGGCCCGATCACCGGCGGCCTGCTGCTCGACCACTTCTGGTGGGGCTCGGTCTTCCTGGTCAACGTGCCGATCGTGATCCTCGCCGTGGTCCTGATGATCGCGCTCGTGCCCGACTCCAAGGACCCCAAGCCCGGCCGCATCGACCTCGTCGGCGTCGCGCTCTCCATCGTCGGCCTCGTCCTGCTCGTCTACGGGATCATCAAGGGCGGCGACGAGGGCGACTTCACCAGCCCGCAGGTCCTGGCCACGATCGCCGCGGGCCTCGCCGTCCTGGTCGGCTTCGTGCTCTACGAGAAGCGCAGCGACCACCCGTCGATCGACATCGACTACTTCAAGAACAAGGTGTTCTCGGCGGCCATCGCCGCGATCGCCCTGGTCTTCTTCGCCCTCATGGGCGTCACGTTCTTCTCCGTCTTCTACACGCAGAGCGTGCGCGGGTACTCGCCGCTGCAGACCGGCGCCCTGATGCTGCCGCTGGCCGTCGCCCAGCTGATCTTCGCGCCGCGCGCCCGGCTCGTCGTCGACCGGTTCGGCGTGCGGGTCACCACGACGGGCGGCCTGGTGCTGCTCGCCGCCATGCTCGCCGCGTTCACGATCCTCGACGCCGACACCCCGATCTGGCTCCTGGAAGTGATGTTCTTCCTGATGGGTACGGGCATGGCCCACGTCATGACGCCGACCAGCGTCGTCATCATGCAGGCCCTGCCGCGCGAGAAGGCCGGCTCGGCGTCCGCGCTGAGCAACACCTTCCGGCAGGTCGGCGGCGCGCTCGGCATCGCCGTACTCGGCTCCGTGCTCTCCACCGCGTACCGCGGCGGCATCGAGGACAAGCTGGGCCTGCTCCCGCCCGGCCTGCGCGACGCCGCCGGCGGCTCCATCGAGGCGACGCTCGGAGTCGCCGAGAAGCTCGGCCCGCGCGGCGAGGCCCTGATCGGCCCCGCCAACGACGCCTTCCTGCACGCCATGCACGTCACCGCGCTGTGGGGCGCCGGAGTCGCCCTGGTCAGCGCGGTCGTCACCGGCCTCTTCCTGCCCGGCCGGCCGCCCGCGGCACCGCAGGGGCAGAGCGGCGAGCCGGAGAAGGTGGGCGCGCGGCACTGATCACCGCACACGGGGGCTGACGACGCTGAGAGAATCACCCCGGACCCCCGCTGGACGGCAGGGTTCCGGGGCGTGGCGGAAGCGGAGGCGACACGTGGACACGGGTACGGGCACCGGTGCGGACACGGGTGCGGGCGGTGTGGCGACCGGCGCGCGCACGGGCCCGGAGAACGACCCCGAGAGCACCCCGGTGAGCGACCCGGCGACCCGGCCGGTGACGGTCCCGGAGCCGGTCGCGGTCCCGGAACCGGAAACGGGGCCGGGCGACGCCGGTACCGTAGCGCGCTCCTACCAGCGCCACCGGATGCGCGGGGCCGCCGACTGCCCCGCGCCCGCGCGCGGCCGCCCCCGCAGCGAGGCCGCCGAACTCGCCATCGTCGAGGGCGTCGTGAAGCTCCTCGAAGAAGGCGTCCCGCTCGCCGAACTGTCCATCGAGCGCATCGCCCGCACCGCCGGCGTCGGCAAGGCCACCATCTACCGGCGCTGGAGCGGCAAGGAAGAACTCTTCGTCGACGTCGTCGCCTCCATCGAGGGGCCGGACCCCGAACTCCCCGGCACCTCCCTGCGCGACGATCTGATCCGCCTCCTGGAACACATGCGCCGGCGCGGCCTCAACCTGCGCAACTCGGCCCTGCTCCACAACGTGTTCGCCCAGATGAAGACCCTGCCCAAGCTCTGGGACGCGTACCACGAGGTCGTCGTCGAGCCCCGCCGCCGCGCCATGCACGGCGTACTGCGCCGCGCCGTCGCCGAAGGCGAACTCCCCGAAGGCACCGACATCGAACTCGCCGGCGACCTCCTCAGCGGCCCCATGCTGCTGCGCACCGTCATGCGGTCCGACGCGCCGCTCGCCGACGACCTCTCCGCCCGCGTCGTCGACACCGTCCTGCGCGGCCTCCTCAACGCGCCCGGAACAGAAGGCGTCCGGAGTGAAAAGCCGCAGGTCCCGCCCCTCGGGTGATTGTGCGGGTTTCGTCACAGAGGCCCCCTGGACCGGCCGGACCGGAACCCGGCGCCCCGCCCCGCTCGTCCTCGTCGCAGTACGGACGACACATCACCCCCGTCCCACGGGGGTGTGACGGAACAGCGAGCCGTCGTCATCGCCTAGGGTGCTTCGGGCGGGGACGGCGGGCACGGCAGGCAGTGAGGCGACGACGGCATGGCGCAGGCGTACTACAGCTCAGACGCCCAGGAATCCGAGCGCAGCGGATCCCGGCTCCGACGCCTGGGAGTCCGGCTGCGCGAGGACCGCGGCTACTGGCGGCGCGGCATCGTCCTCGCGGTGCTCGCGGTCCTGCTCGGCCTCGTCATGCTGCTGCACGCGCAGATCCCCAACACCATCGGAAACCTCGGCTCGTTGACCGAGACCTTCCTGCCCTGGTTCGGCCTCTTCGTCCCGGTGCTGCTGATCCTCGGACTCGTCCGCCGCTCGGCGACCGCCGTGATCGCGGTCCTCGTCCCCGTGATCGCCTGGTTCAACCTCTTCGGCGGTCTCCTGCTCAGCGACAAGCAGTCCGGCGGCGGCGACCTGACCGTCGCCACCCACAACGTGAACGCCGACAACCCCGACCCCACCCGCACCGCCCGAGACGTCGCCGCCTCCGGCGCCCAGGTCCTCGCCCTCGAGGAACTGACCGCCGAGGACGTCCCCGTCTACGAGAAGGCCCTCGCGGCGACCTACCCCTTCCACTCCGTCCAGGGCACCGTCGGCCTGTGGAGCAAGTACCCGCTCAGCGCCACCCGGCCCGTCGACATCAAGCTCGGCTGGACCCGCGCCATGCGCTCGACCGTAGCCACGCCGCAGGGCGACATCGCCGTCTACGTGGCCCACATGCCCTCGGTCCGGGTCAAGCTCGACTCCGGGTTCACCGCCAGCCAGCGCGACGAGAGCGCCGACGCGCTCGGCGCCGCCATCGCCCACGAGCAGCTCGGCAAGGTCGTGCTCCTCGGCGACCTCAACGGCACGATGAACGACCGCGCCCTGAACGCCGTCACCTCCCAGATGCGCTCCACCCAGGGCGCCGCGGGCAGCGGCTTCGGCTTCAGCTGGCCCGCCTCGTTCCCGATGGCCCGCATCGACCAGATCATGGTCAGGGACATCGAGCCGGTCTCCTCCTGGTCCCTGCCCGCCACCGGGAGCGACCACCTGCCGATCGCGGCCCGCGTCAAGCTCTGACGCGGTGACGGAGGACATGCGCTGACGCGGCGAGGGAATATTTGTTCAGGGCGTAAACTTAATAGTTCTGCTCACCGCCCGCCCCTCCCCGGAAGATCCTCCATGCCCCTCGCCCTGCTCGCGCTCGCCGTGGGCGCCTTCGGCATCGGCACGACCGAGTTCGTGATGATGGGACTGCTCCCCGACGTCGCGGCCGACCTCGGCATATCCATCCCCTCCGCCGGACACCTCGTCTCCGCGTACGCCCTCGGCGTCGTCATCGGCGCCCCGCTGCTCGCCGCCCTCACCGCGCGCATGCCGCGGCGCCGCGTCCTCATCGGGCTCATGGTCCTCTTCGTCGTCGGCAACGCCGTCTCGGCCGCCGCCCCCGGCGAACACTCCCTTCTCCTCGCCCGTTTCGTCAGCGGCCTCCCGCACGGCGCCTTCTTCGGCGTCGGCGCCGTCGTCGCCACCTCGCTCGTGGCGCCCGAGCGCAAGGCCCGATCCGTCTCGCTGATGTTCCTCGGCCTCACCGTCGCCAACGTCATCGGCGTCCCCGTCGCCACCGCGATGGGCCAGCACCTCGGCTGGCGCGCCACGTTCCTCGCCGTCAGCGCCATCGGGCTCCTCGCCATCGCCGCCCTCGCACTGCTCGTGCCCGCGGACCACGGACACGGCGAACTCGTCGGCGTACGCGGTGAACTGCGGGCCCTCAAGTCCCTGCCCGTGTGGCTCGCGCTCGGCACGACCGTGGCCGGATTCGGCGCCCTGTTCGCCGCGTACAGCTACATCACGCCCATGCTCACCGACGCCGCCGGGTACGCCGCGGGGAGCGTGACGCTGCTGCTCGCACTGTTCGGCGTGGGGGCGACCGTCGGGAACCTGCTCGGGGGGCGGCTCGCCGACCACCATCTGCGCGGCACCCTGTTCGGCGGGCTGGCCTCGCTCGTGGTCGTGCTCGCGCTGTTCCCCGTGCTGATGCGGGCGCAGTGGAGCGCGGCCGTCGCCGTGCTGCTGCTCGGGACGGCGGCGTTCGTCACCGGGTCTCCTCTGCAGCTCATGGTGATGGAGAAGGCCGCCGCGGCGCCTTCGCTGGCCTCGTCGGCCAACCAGGCCGCGTTCAACCTCGCCAACGCGGGCGGGGCGTTCATCGGCGGGCTCGCCCTCAGCGCGGGCCTCGGCGTCACCTCCCCGGCGCCGGCCGGGGCCGTCCTCGCCGTCCTCGGACTGGGCGTCGCCGGGGTCGCGCTCCTTGTCGACCGGCGCCGCGCGGTTTCCGGCGCGGTGGTCGCCGGTCCGGCCGGGCGGGTCGTCGTCGGGCGCGTTCCGGTCGAGGCGGGCTCCGCCACATCGAGCCCCTCGGGGGACTGAGGAGCGGGGGCCGGGGACCTGGGACCGGGACCAGGGCCAGGACCGGGGCGGAGCCCCTGGGGCGCACACCCTCCGGGCGGCGTCCCAGGGACCGCCGGCCGGGGCCCTAGGCCCGGTAGCCGAGGACCGTCATCATGCCCGCCTCCGAGTGGTAGATGTTGTGGCAGTGGACCATCCACAGGCCGGGGTTGTCCGCCTCGAAGTCGGTCGTCACCGTTTCGCCCGGGCGGACGATCGCCGTGTCCTTGCGGGCGCCCGCCGCCCCGCCGCTCAGAGCGAAGGTGTGGCCGTGGAGATGGACCGGGTGCCACATCTTCGTGTGGTTGCGGAACACCAGGCGGACCCGCTCGCCCGCGCCGACCGGATGGCGCTGGTCCGACGTGTACGGCTTGCCGTCGAAGGCCCAGTCGTACTTCTCCATGCTGCCCGTCAGGGTGAGGGAGAGCGTGCGGTCCGGCTCGGCGGACGGCAGGGCCACCGACTCCGCCGGGCGCAGCCGGTCCGCCGTGACCAGCTTGCCGTTCAGCTCCGCGGGGCGTGACGTGGGGGAGGGGGCCGCCCCGGACCCCGTGCGCAGGACCGCCATCGCCGTCCGCTTCTTGCCCTCGGCCAGTGCCGTCAGCGGGAACACCCCGTCGCCCGCGGTGACCAGCACGTCGTACCGCTCGCCCATGCCGAGCAGCAGCGCGTCCGTCTTCGCGGGCCGCACCGGGAAACCGTCCGTGTGCGTCACCGTCATCTCGTGCCCGCCGAGCGCGACCCGGAACGCCGTGTCCCCGCCCGCGTTGATGATCCGGAGCCGGATGCGGTCGCCCGGGCGGGCCTTGAACGAGGACGGGGCCTCGGGCGTCCGCCCGTTGATCAGGTAGTGCGGGTAGGCCACGTCGCCCGCGTCCCCGCCGAGCAGCTCGCTCGTGGCGCCCATCATCATCCGGGACGGGCCGGTGCCGGCACCCGTGCCCGCGCCCTTGCTCGGGGACGCGTCGGTGCCGCTCATCCCCGACATGTCGTGCCCGGAGTGGCCGCCGCCCGAGCCGCCCGAGCCGCCGGAACCGCCCCCGTGGTCCATGCCGGAGCTGAGCTCCTTCAGCACCGCGTCCGGGGTCGAGCCGTCCACGCCGTCGACCCAGTCGTCCAGGACGATCACCCACTCCTTGTCGTACGACAGGGGCTCCTTGGGGTCGTCCACGATCAGCGGCGCGTACAGCCCACGGTCCTGCTGGGTGCCGGAATGGGGGTGGAACCAGTACGTGCCGGGGTGCGTGACCGCGAAGCGGTACGTGAAGTCGGCGCCGGGCGCGATCGGCTTCTGCGTCAGGCCGGGGACGCCGTCCATGTCGTTGCGCAGCGCCAGGCCGTGCCAGTGCAGGGAAGTCGCTTCGGGGAGATGGTTCGCCAGGGTCAGGGCGAGGGTGTCGCCGGCGGTCACGCGGACCTCTTTGCCGGGCAGATCACCCCCGTACGACCACGACTTGACGGTCCTGTCGCCCAGTTCGAGAGAGGTCGCGGCGGCGGTCAGGCGGACGGAGCGGACCGGTCCGGAGCCGCGCCTGCGCTCCGCCGCCTCGACCTCGGGGCCCGCCGGGTCGACGTAGCCCTGGGGCGCGGAGCCGCCCGCGCCGTGGCCACCGTGCCCGGAGCCGGACCCGGTGCCGGAGGAGCAGGCGCCCAGCAGCCCCGTGCCGGCCACGGCGAGGGAGGCGCCGAGAAGAGTGCGGCGGCTGGTCGATGCGGTCGGGGAGCCGGGGAGTGAACGTGTCGTGCGCATAGGTGAGTTGCACCTCGATGTCGGTGTCGTACGTGCTGCGTGCAGTGGGCGAACTCATCTGCTGCTTCTGATACACCACTCGACCCGATCAGGTTCCCACCGTCCTGCGGACGGGGACCGATCGGGTTGCGGGCAGCGCGAAGCAGCCGGTGCGCAGGCCTAGATCCGCAGAACCGACAACCGGGCGAGCAGGGTGCGCGGCGGGGGAGGGTTCGGGCGCTGGGCGCAGGCCATGCCGCGCGGACGCGGAAGCAGGTGGCGCGCGGTCAGTGGCCGCAGCACCAGAGCCGTCAGCAACAGCAGCGTCACCGAACCGAGCACGGCCAGGCACACGCCCAGCGGATCCATGCCGCCGTCACCGGGCATCGGCTGCCCGGCGCTCGTCGCGGACCCGGCGTGCGGGCCTGCCATCGCCCCGCCCGAGTGATCCGGTCGCGGCACGGAAGCCGAAGCCGCGGCCGACGAGGCCGTCATGTGTCCCGACCCCGAATGGCCGGACGGATGCCCCAGCGTGTGCATCCCGACGATCCCGAAGAGCAGCGCCACGAACAGCAGCAGCCGTCCGCGGCCGGTGCGGCCCCTGGTCGTCGTCCCCGTCATGGCTCGCACCTTACCCCCACCCGGTATCGGGCGACATGCGGGCTCCCCCTCCGCCGCTGATCATGACCCCATGACGACAACGGACAAACCGGAGCAAGCCGCGGAAGTCGGTGACGACGGGACCCGCCGCCAGTTCATCTCCTGGGTGACGCTCGGCCTCATGACCACGGCCTCCGTGGCGAGCCTGCGCCCCTCGCCCACCATGGCCATCTACGGCCTCGCGGCGATCTTCCTCTACCTGCTCCCGGCGATCGTCTTCCTGCTCCCCACCGCCCTCGTGGGCGCCGAGCTGGCCTCCGGCTGGACGGGCGGCATCTACCGCTGGGTCAGCGAGGCGCTCGGCAAACCGCTCGGCTTCGTCGCGGTGTGGTGCCAGTTCGCCATGACGATCGCCTACTACCCGAGCCTGCTCGCCTACGTGGCCTCCACGTTCGCGTACGTCATCCACCCGAGCCTCGCCGAGAACGGCCTCTACGTGGCGATCGTCATCGTCGTCATCTACTGGACCGGAGTCTGGGTCAGCTCGCGCGGCACGAAGACGGTCGCCGGGCTCTCCTCGTTCGGCCTCATCGTGGGCACCCTGGTCCCGGGCGTCGTGCTCGTCGCCCTCGGCATCGTCTTCCTCGGCCAGGGCAACCCGTCCGCCGCCCCGATGACCGCCGACCACTGGCTGCCCCCGTGGACCGGCCTCGCCAGCCTGGTCCTCATCGTCAACAACTTCCTCTCCTACGCGGGCATGGAGATGAACGGCGTCCACGTGTCGTCCCTGCGCGACCCGCGCGGCGAGTACCCGAAGTCGATCTTCCTGGCCACCGGGCTCGTGCTGCTGATCTTCATCCTTCCGGCCCTGGCCATCAGCTGGGTCATGCCGGCCAAGGAGCTCAGCCTCACCGCCGGTCTGATGCAGGCCTTCCAGGCGTTCTTCGACCACTTCCACGTGGGCTGGATGACGAAGGTCGTCGGCGTCATGCTCGTGTGCGCGGCGCTCGGCGGCATGCTCACCTGGCTGTCCGGACCGGCCAAGGGCCTGGTCCTGCTCTCCCGCCAGGAGGGCTACCTGCCGCCGTTCCTGCAGAAGTTCAACAAGTACGGCGTGCCGCAGAACGTGATGGTCGCCCAGGGCGTCCTGACCACCCTCATCGGCGTCCTCTACGCCTTCAGCGACAGCGTCTCCAGCCAGTACTGGATGTTCTCCGTCATCACGATCCAGATCTACCTGGTCGCCTACCTGCTGATGTTCGTGGCCGTCGTCGTGCTGCGCCGCACCCGCCCCGACGTGCCGCGCGGCTTCG
Organism: Streptomyces sp. NPDC059524; assembly: GCF_042749255.1. Lineage (NCBI taxonomy): Bacteria > Bacillati > Actinomycetota > Actinomycetes > Kitasatosporales > Streptomycetaceae > Streptomyces > Streptomyces sp. NPDC059524. The sequence goes on from NZ_JBHYTK010000056.1 coordinate 21,612, forward strand.
TCGTGCCCGCCGTCACGATCGTCGCGGGCGTCGGCTTCGTCGCGTCCGTGCTCGCCCTCGTCATCGGGTTCGTGCCCCCGGACCAGTACGACACCGGGCCGCTGTGGCGCTATCTGCTGGTCGTCGGCGGCGGACTGCTGCTGCTCGGCATTGCCGCGCCCGCCGCGTTCCTCAAGTTCCGCAAGCCGAGCTGGATCCACCCCGACCACCGCGACCCGGCCGGGCCCGTCGACCCGGCCGCCTGACCTACGGAGTGACGGGCCGCACGCTGTCCCGGATCACGATGTGCGTGCCGAGGAGCTGGCGCCGCTGCTGCGAGCGGCCGGTGTCGCCGAGCGCGAGCCGGACCGCCGTGCGGCCCAGCTCCTCACCCGGGATGTGCACCGTCGTCAGGCCCGGCGTCATGTCGGCGGCGACCGGGTCGTCGTTGTACCCCACCACCGAGATGTCCTCGGGCACCCGCAGCCCGTACGCGTGCAGGACCTTCACCGCGGCCAGGGCCACCCGGTCGTCGCCCGCGAACACCGCCGTGAACTCCGGCTTCCCGTCGCACCGGTCGAGCAGGTCGCGCATCGCCCGGTCGCCGTTGTGCTGGCCGAAGCCGACCCCGTGCAGCACCGCGTCGGAGCGCGGCACGCCGTGGTCCGCGAGCGCGCGCAGATAGCCGCGCACACGGTCCTCACCCGTCGTGTTGCCCGGCTGGTAGCCGATCATCGCGATCTTCCGGTGCCCCGCGCCCAGCAGATGGCTGGTCACGGCGTGGGCGCCCGCCTCGTTGTCGTACTCCACCACGACCGCGGGCACGTCCGGCGCGGGCGCCGGGCGGCCGCACAGCACGAGCCGGGAACCGGCCGCCGCCAGCGACTGCGCGTACTGCGCCATCCGCTCCCGGTACGCCGCGTCCTCGACCACACCGCCGACCAGCACGACCGCCTCGGCCGTCTGCTCACGCATCATCTGCACCAGGGCCAGCTCCCGGGCCGGGTCGGCGCCCGTCGACGCGACGAGGGTCAGCCGGTCGTGCTGCGCCGCCTCCTTCTCGACGCCCTGCGCGACCGCCGCGTAGTAGGAGCTCACGACGTCGAGCAGGAGCACCGCGATCGTCTTGCGGCCCGCACCGGCCAGCGCGCGGGCGTGCGCGTTCGCCACGTAGTCCAGGTCCTTGGCCGCCCGCAGCACCTTCGCCCGGGACGCCGCGGACGTCGGATAGTTGCCCGCGAGAACGCGTGACACCGTGGCCACCGACACTCCCGCGCGTGCCGCCACGTCGCGGATGGTGACCCGGCCCGTCGCCTCGGTCTCGCCGCGCTCGCCCACTCTGACTCCCTCGGTCCAGCGGTGCGGGGCGCGCCGTCCCGCGCGCCCCGCACCATCATCGCGTGTGCCGGTGACCCGGCCGGCCCGGTTCAGTGGGCCGCGGCGTACTCCGTGGTGAACTCGCCGATGACCTTCTTGCCGCCCTGCGCCTCCCACTTCCCGTACAGGGCGTCCCAGTCCGAGACCTTCTTGCGGCCGGTGACGACGGCGGTGACGCTGTCGTCCATCAGCTGCTGGAGCGCCGCGCCCTGCTTGTTGTACGTGTCGGACTGAAGGCCCCAGCGGGCGTTGGGCTGCATCATCGGGACGACCTTCTGCTGCCACGCGTGCAGCCGCTTCACGACGTCCCCGAAGCCGGGAGCGTAGAGCACCTGCGGGGCATCGGAGAGGTACATGAACGGGACGTTCGTCTTCGACTCGACCAGGCCCAGCTTGTTGGCGATCGGGTTGTTGTCCTTGTCGCGCTCGAAGTGCGTGCCCTCCAGGCCGAAGTGGGTCAGCTCGTACTCCTCGGAGCCGAACGGGGCGGCCAGGAAGTCGAGGACGCGCAGGATCAGCTTGATGCGGTCCTTGGACGCCTTCTTGATGACCGTGTAGCCGAAGATGCCGCGGCTCTGCTGGTACTTGGGCGTCGCGCCCGGCGCGGTGTACGGGACGAGCGCGTCGAGGTCGAAGGAGTTCTTGATGCCCTGCGCGGCGGCCGGGTAGGCGAGGAAGCCGTCCGTCATGGACAGCACGGAGCCGTTCCAGAACTGGGTCTTGAGGTCGACCTGCGAGACCGAGGTGGCCTCCGGGTAGTACGAGCCGTCCTTGCGCAGCTTGGAGAGGTACTCCAGCATCGCCTTGAACTCGTCGGTGGCGCCCCAGTGCACCATCTTGCCGTCCTGGAGGGCGAACTCGTTGGGCGCGCCGAACCAGTTGGCGTGCGTCTTGTAGCCGAAGTACGCCGTCGTCGACGAGCCCAGCGCCCACTTCTTGGCGCCCGTCGTGTCCTTGGCGAGGGCCGCGAAGTCGTCCGCCGACATGCCGGGCTTGTAGCCGGCCTTCGTGAAGACCCCGTTGTTGAAGAACATCGTGTCCTGCGGCTTGGGCCGCTCCACCGGGACGCCGTAGATCCGGCCCGAGATCCGGCCCATGCCCTCCCAGGCGTACGTCGGGATGCCCGCGAGGTTCGGGTAGTCCTTGACCGCGTCGCCGGACAGGTACTCGGTGAGGTCGGCGCAGCGCGTCTTCACGAACTGGGCCTCGCGCGGGAGCACGTAGCCGCCGCCGATGTTGATGATGTCGGGGATGTCGTCCCCGGCGAACAGGGTCGCCATCTTGGCCCGGAAGTCGGCGTCCGGCACGATCGTGAACTCGACGTCGACGCCCAGCGCCTTGTTGACCGCCGCCCAGTACTTGTTCTGCGCGGCCGGCTTCGGCGGGGTGCCGTACGTGATGGTGAGGACCTTGATCTTCTCCTTGCCGGTGCCCGGCTTCTCGGCGATCGCCTTCACCAGCTCGGCCGGGTACTTCGTGTAGCCGGCCTGCACGCCCTCGGCGGTCGGCGCGAGGTCGGGCGTGGCGCCCTTGGCCGGGGTGTACGTGGGCCAGGCGGCCGCCTTCTTGCCCGCGTTGGAGACGGAGCCACCGCCGCCGCTGCCGTCGGAGGAACAGGCGGTGAGCACGGAGGGGGCGGCGAGCGCGGCGCCGCCGATCGCGATGGAGCGCAGCAGGGTGCGGCGGGAGAGGTTCGCGGACATGGTGAAGGACCCTTCGGATCAAGGAGGTCGAGACAGAGAAGTGCGGGGGGTTGCTCAGCTCTTTGGTGCTTGACCTGCTCAGCTCTTGATGGCGCCGGTGAGCACGCCCTTGGTGAAGTACTTCTGCAGGAAGGGGTAGACGATCAGGATCGGCACGGTGGCGATCACCAGGACGGCCATCTGCGTCGTCTGCGGGGCGGAGACCATGCCGGCCTCGCTCAGCCCGGTGTCGGCGATCTGCGCGCCGCCGATCACGTACGTGCGCAGCACCTGGGAGAGCGGCCAGTGGTCGGACTCCAGGTAGATCGAGGCGTGGAACCAGGCGTTCCAGTAGCTGACCGCGTAGAACAGGCCGACCACCGCGAGCGCCGCCTTCGACAGCGGGAGCACGATCCGCCAGAACACCGTCCAGTCGCCCGCACCGTCCAGCCGGGCCGCCTCGTACAGCTCCTCCGGGATGCCCTGGAAGAAGCCGCGCAGGACGACGAGGTTGAACACGTTGATCAGCACGGGCGCGATCAGGGCGGCGTACATGTTCTGCATGCCCAGGCCCTTGACCAGCAGGAACGCCGGGATCATGCCGGGCGGGAAGAGGAACGTGAACAGGACGACCAGCAGGACGGGCTTGCCGCCGAAGACGCCGGGCCGGCTCAGCGCGTACGCGAGGCACGCGGTGCAGGCCAGCGACACGAACGTACCGATCGCGGTGATCCCGACGCTCACCCCGAGCGCCTTCGTCACGATGCCGCCGCTGAGGATCTGCTCGTAGGCGCGCAGGGTGGGATCGGTGGGCCACAGGACCCAGCCGCCGTTCGCCACGACCTCCTTGTTGGAGGCCAGCGACGTCGAGATGATCACCAGGAACGGGACCAGGACCAGGGCCAGGAGGACCAGGACGGCCACGCCCTTGGCCGCCTTGGTGACCGGCTTGGGCTTCTCCATCCAGGCCGGACGGTCGACTCGGGTGGACGTGCTGCTCACTTGTAGACCCCCTGCTCGCCGAGCTGGTGCGCGATGCGGTTGGCGACGAAGACGAGGAGGGCGCCGACCAGGCCCTTGAAGAGGCCGGCCGCCGTGGCGTAGCCGATGTCGCCGCCGATGATGCCCTGCCAGTAGACGAAGGTGTCGAGCACCTCGCCGACCTCCGGGCCCACCGACGGACGCTGCAGCAGCATCTGCTCGAAGCCGACGGAGAGGATGTCGCCGAGCCGCATGATCAGCAGCAGCACCACGATCGGCCGGATCGACGGCAGCGTCACGTGCCAGAAGCGGCGCCAGGGCCCGGCCCCGTCGATCGCGGCGGCCTCGTACTGCTGCTCGTCGACCTGCATCAGGGCGGCCAGGAAGATGATCGTGCCCCAGCCGGCGTCCTTCCAGATCACCTCGGCGACCACCAGCGGCCGGTACGCGTCCGGGTTGCCGATGATGTCGACGGTGTGCAGGCCGCTGTCGCCCAGGAAGCTGTTGAGCAGGCCGGTGTCCGACAGGACCTGCTGGAACAGGGCGACGACGATCACCCACGACAGGAAGTGCGGCAGGTAGACGACGGACTGCACGAAGCGGCGCAGCAGATCCGAGGTCAGGCTGTGCAGCAGCAGCGCGATCGCGAGCGGCACCGGGAAGTAGAACACCAGCTGGAGCACGGCGATGTAGAGCGTGTTCCACGTCGCGTGCCAGAAGTCGGGGTCGCCGAACATCCGGCTGAAGTTCCCGAACCCGACCCAGGGGCTGCCCCACAGGCCGGCGAACGGGTCGTACTCCTTGAACGCCACGACGTTCCCGACGAAGGCGCCGTAGTGGAAGACCAGGAAGTACGCGACGCCCGGCACCATGAGCAGCAGGAGCGTGCGACTGCTCCGAAAACGTTTCCACCTGCTGTCTCGCCGGGCTGTGACGGCATTTGTGCCGGTTTCCGGCCCGCCGGGAGAGTCAGCCACCCCGGCTTCGGGCCTTTCCTTCGCCACCGTGGGCACGGGAACCCCTCCGTCGTTCGAACAAGGTGAGGCGGAATCTAAAACGGTTACTACGGCCGGTCAACCCCCTTGGCGCAGGGAAGTATTGACCGTACTGTCATCCCGTGCCCGGCCATCTGAGGCACTGCTGTAACCGGTTACAGAGGTTCGCCGCGACAAACGCGCGACCTCGTGCGAGATCCTTGCGACGAGAGGTAGGAGCGCGTGACGGCACACCGACCGACCGCGGCACTGGCCATGGGTGCCCAGGTGGTGGAGCGGGTCTTCCCGCCCGACCTGCGCGAACGGCTCGACCGCAGCGTGCGGTTGGCGGCCCCGCCGCTGACCGGGCCGCTCGACGCGCCCGAGGCGGTCGCGGCCCTCGCCGAGGCGGAGATCCTGGTCACCGGCTGGGACTGCCCGCCGCTCACCCGGGAGGTGCTCGACACGGCTCCGCGCCTGAAAGCGGTGATCCACGCGGCCGGTTCCGTACGGCCCATCGTCACGGACGCCGTCTGGGAGCGCGGGCTGCTGGTGTCCTCGGCGGCCGACGCCAACGCCGGGCCCGTCGTGGCCTACACGCTCGCCGCGATCACCTTCGCGGCGAAGGGGGCGCTGGCCACGGCCGCGGCGTACGCGACGGCCTGGCCGGGCTTCACCGAACGGGACGGGGCCGACGGGCGCACCGTCGGCATCATCGGCGCCTCCCGCATCGGACGCCGGGTCATCGAGGGACTGCGGGCGGACGACGCGGGGTACCGGGTGCTGCTGTGCGACCCGTACGTCGACGCGGGGGAGGCGGCGCGGCTCGGGGCCGAGCGGGTCTCGCTCGCCGAGCTGTGCCGGCGCAGCACGATCGTCAGCGTGCACGCGCCGCTGCTGCCCGAGACGCGGGGCATGCTGAGCGCGGAGATGCTGGCGCTCGTGCCGGACGGGGGGACCGTGATCAACACGGCGCGGGGCGCGCTGGTCGACAACGAGGCGCTGGCCGTGGAGTGTTCCGCCGGGCGGCTGTCGGCCTACCTCGACGTCACGTGGCCCGAGCCCCTGCCCTCCGGGCATCCGCTGCTGACCCTGCCGAACGTGCTGGTCACTCCGCATGTGGCGGGGGCGCAGGGGAGCGAGGTGCGGCGGCTCGGGGTGTTCGCCGTGGAGGAGGTCGAGCGGGTCGTCTCGGGGCTTGAACTGCGGGGCGGTACGGGGCGGGGGGACATGGCGCGGGTCGCCTGAGGCGGGCCTCGCCTCTTCGTCTGCGGGGTGCCCTTGCCGGGCGGGTGCGGGTCTCGTCGTGGCTGGTCGCGCAGTTCCCCGCGCCCCTGGAAGGCATGCGGCTTCGCCGCGCCTTCCCCCGACCACAGGCGTCCCGCGCCTCGATCGGAGAAATGCGACCCGAAGGGTCTGCATTTCAGGGGCGCGGGGCCGTGTCCATCAGCGGCTCCGCCGCGGGGCGCGACCAGCCCCCACCGGCCGGTGGTCGCGACCGATGGGGGCTGGGCAGATGCTGGCGTCGGCGCGTAAGCCTCAGCCGCGGCGGCCGTAGGACGACACGTAACCCGAGGCCGGCGAACCGACACCCGTCACGTCGTCGTAGCCGCGGACCGCCTTCAGGGACGCGTCCTTACCGAGGCTGCGAACCGAGGTGAGCAGCCCGTCAGCCGCATCGGCCCCGTTCGCGAAGTCGACCCGCGCCACCGCGAGGTCGCCCTTCACCGGCTGGTCGGTGACGTCGTGGTAGACCCGCGACCCGTAGTGGCCGTAGATCACCGGGTTCGCGAACCCGATCGCGTGCCCGCCGCGCACCTGCTGCGCCAGCGCCTGCACGCCCGCGATCACCGGCGCCGCGAGCGACGTCCCGCCGATGCGGTACTCGTCGTAGCCGAGCGAACCGTCGGGCAGGGTCTGCGTCTGGCCCACCAGGAAGCCGGTGTTGGGGTCGGCGACCGCGGCGATGTCCGGCACGACGCGGTTCAGGCCGCCGTTGGCGCGCGCGAGGTCACCCGGCACGACACCCTTCTGGTAGAAGGGCTGCGGGACGGTCTTGCTGGTGCCGCCGCCCGCACCGGAGGTGTACGCGCCGGGGAAGTCGGTCCAGCTCTTGCCGTCGGCCGAGAGGTTGGCCTTGAGCGTGCCCCAGCCGGTCTCCCACTGGTACGCGTCGCCCTTGCCGACGGCCAGCGAGGTACCGCCGACGGCGGTCACCCAGGCCGAGTTGGCGGGCGTGTCGACCTGCTTCGTGCCGGTCGACGCGACGTTGTCGCCGTTGTCGCCGGACGAGAAGTAGAAGCCGATGCCCTCGACGGCGCCGAGCTGGAACACCTGGTCGTAGGCGGTGGCCAGTTCGGGCGTCTGGTTGGCCTCGATGTCGCCCCAGGAGTTGGAGACGATGTCGGCCAGGTGCTTGTCGACGATCTTGTGCAGCGAGTCGAGCAGGTCGTCGTCGTAGCAGGACGAGGCGCCCACGTACGTGATGCCCGCCTGCGGCGCCACCGCGTGCACGGCCTCGACGTCGAGGGTCTCCTCGCCGTACCAGCCGGCCGCGCCGCACTCCTCGGTCTTCGTGTAGTTCTTCGGCAGGACCTGGTTGAACTGGCCCTTCGCGTACGGCGCGTCACCGTGCTTGGCCGCGTACTCGGCCGCGTCCTTCGCGATGGTCGGCGAGGCGTACGCGTCGGTGATCGCGACCCGCACCCCCTTGCCGGTGGCCTTGCCGGCGCCGTAGGCGGCGCGCAACTGCTTGCCCGTGTACCCCTTGATCGCGTAGGGCACCTTGCCGCCGTACGCGTCCGGGAGCGTCGTCGCGATCTTCGAGCCGTAGTACGAGGAGAACGGCCCGGAGTTGCGGAACACGGCGTCCGGCGGCGGCAGCTGGTCCTTCTTCGTCGCCTTGTGCGGGGCGCTGTCCAGGCCGGTGACCGTGAGCACGGCGCCGTCGAGGGAGGCGGGCACGGAGGCGGCCCTGGACGGGGCCCGGTAGGTGTGACCGCTCTTGGCGAAGTCGTGCAGCTGGGTGTTGAACGCCTTCTCGGTCGCGGCCACGTCACCCGACACGGATATGTAGTGCTCCGTGGTGCCGGTGACGGTCAGGCCCGCGGCCTTCAGCCACGCGGTGACCTCGGCGACCTGCTGCTTCGTCGCGCCGAACCGGTCGCGCGCCTGCTTCGCCGTCAGGTACTTGCCGTACTGCCGCGACTTCGGGTCGGACACGGCGCGCGCGTACGCGGCCAGGCCCTTCGCGTCGCGTCCAGCGAGGTAGACGCGGGTGTGGACCGTGTTGCCGTCCGGGGTGGCACCGCGGTCGGCGGAGCCGGTGGCCCACAGCGGCTTGGTGCCCGAGAGCGTGTCCCGGGCACCCGTGTCGGCCTGCGCGGCCGGGGTGGCGAGGGCGAGGGCGCTGGCCAGCAGCGGCAGCGTCGCCGCGATGCTCAGGCCTGCTCTGGCGCGGGTGCGGCGAGTGCCGCGGATGGATCTCATCGTGGAAACCCCCTGGGTGAGGTGCACATGTGATGCACACGCAGAGGGCCCCCACTCTCACCACCAACCGTTCACGTGAGGGGAATGGAACGATCAAGTTGGCGTCAAGTCGGGTCAAGTACGGTCAGGGCGAGTCGGTTTGACGCCGTTTTGGCACGCCCTGACCGATCCGGACGCGCCGGGCTACGGCCGGGCGCCGCGCCCCTTCAGCATCCCCGTCATCAGGTCGATCTCCGACTGCTGCGACTCCACCATGCCGCGCGCCAGGCGCCGTTCGGCCTTCACCTCGCACCGCTTCACACAGCCCTCGGCCATGTGCACCCCGCCCTTGTGGTGGGCGATCATCAGCCGCAGATAGCCGACCTCGGCGTCCCGGCCGCGCTTCCCGCGCAACGCCTCCAGCTGCGTGTTCGTCGCCATCCCCGGCATCAGCGCCCCGTCCTCGCCGGCCGGTGCGTCCCCCATCCCCATCCACGTCATCGGCGGATCGGCGGACACCTTGGGCAGCTCCCACAGATCGAGCCAGCCGAGCAGCATCCCGCGCTGGTTCGCCTGCGTCTGCGCGATGTCGTAGGCGAGCCGCCGCACGTCCTCGTCGCGCGTCCCGTCGCGCACGATGTACGACATCTCGACGGCCTGCTGATGGTGCACGGCCATGTCCCGGGCGAAGCCCGCGTCCGCGGAGTCCGCGCCCGGCGCCGCCACCGAGGCCGGGGCCGGCGGGTGGTCCCCGTCGGCCACCGCGTACGTGACCGCGCCGGCCGCGACGAGCACCGCCGCCGCGGCCGGGACCAGCCACCTGGTCGCGCTCGTCACCCGCTCAGACCACCCGTGCACGCCGCGCCCGGCTCGGGCGTCTGCCGCCCCTGCACGAACCGCTCGAAGAACGCGCCGAGCGCCGGGTCCGCGGCGCTCTTCACCGTCCGCTGGTGCCCCCAGGCACTGAGCATGATCGGATCCTTCTGGTCCTCGACCGGGCTCATCAGCGAGTACGGGGTCGCCTTCACCTTCTTCTCCAGCGCGGCGACGTCGGCGTCGGAGGCCTTGCCGTTGTACGTGACCCAGACCGCGCCGTGCTCCAGGGCGTGCACCGCGTTCTCGTTCGGGATCGCCTTGCCGTAGACGTCGCCGTTGCAGTTCATCCACACCTGGTTGTGGTCCCCGCCGACCGGCGGCTCCATCGGGTACGTGACCTTCTTGGCCACGTGGTTGCGGGCGAGCTTGCCGCTCCAGGTGCCGACGCCGTCCTTGTCGTAGCTGAAGTGCCCGGCGGCGGCCGCGCCCTTCGCGTCGGTCTTCGCGCCTGCCTTCGACGCCGACGCGTCGTCGTCGCCGCCCTTGCTCACGGCCCAGGCGCCCGCTCCTATCAGGGCGGCCACGACGGCCGTGCTCGCGACGACGACCGAGATCCGGCGGCGCCGCTCGCGGGCCCGCTCGGCACGCCGCATCTCCTCGATGCGGTCCCGGGCGGACAGAGGGGTCGTGCTCTTGGCGGAACCCATGCAGAGTCCTTCTGTGAAAAGGATGAGACGGACGGGTCCGCCGATCGTAGTGGGGAAACAGGGGCCGCGGGAGACGGCTTTTGGCCCAGGTGCGGGCCCCCTGTCGTGGGGCTGTACGGCGGCAGGCACTATGGCCGGAAGGGGACCGGCAGGCACTATGAGAACCACACCGGCCGATCAGGGACGATCATGGTCGGCAACGCGCACGAAACGGGCGTGTGGTGGGATGGAAGCAGGCCTTTCGACGGCGTTGGAGCAGGCGGCCTGACCAGCAAGGATGGGTGGAAGCGGAAGATGGACAAGCAGCAGGAATTCGTGCTCCGTACTCTCGAGGAGCGCGACATCCGGTTCGTACGCCTGTGGTTCACGGACGTGCTCGGCTTCCTCAAGTCGGTGGCCGTGGCCCCCGCCGAGCTTGAACAGGCATTCGACGAGGGAATCGGCTTCGACGGCTCTGCCATCGAGGGCTTCGCCCGCGTCTACGAGTCCGACATGATCGCCAAGCCGGACCCCTCCACCTTCCAGGTCCTGCCCTGGCGCGCGGAGGCCCCCGGCACGGCCCGCATGTTCTGCGACATCCTCATGCCCGACGGCTCCCCGTCCTTCGCCGACCCGCGCTACGTCCTCAAGCGCGCCCTCGCCAAGACCTCCGACCTCGGCTTCACCTTCTACACCCACCCCGAGATCGAGTTCTTCCTGCTCAAGCACAAGCCGCTGGACGGCTCGCGCCCCACGCCCGCCGACAACTCCGGCTACTTCGACCACACCCCGCAGAACGTGGGCATGGACTTCCGCCGCCAGGCCATCACCATGCTCGAGTCGATGGGCATCTCGGTCGAGTTCAGCCACCACGAGGGCGCCCCCGGCCAGCAGGAGATCGACCTGCGCTACGCCGACGCCCTCTCCACCGCCGACAACATCATGACCTTCCGCCTGGTCATGAAGCAGGTCGCCCTCGAACAGGGCGTGAACGCGACCTTCATGCCCAAGCCGTTCTCCGAATACCCCGGCTCCGGCATGCACACCCACCTCTCCCTCTTCGAGGGCGACCGCAACGCGTTCTACGAGTCCGGCGCCGAGTACCAGCTCTCCAAGGTCGGCCGCTCCTTCATCGCGGGCCTGCTGCGCCACGCGGCCGAGATCTCCGCGGTCACCAACCAGTGGGTCAACTCCTACAAGCGCATCTGGGGCGGCTCCGAGCGCACGGCGGGTGCCGGCGGCGAGGCCCCGTCCTACATCTGCTGGGGCCACAACAACCGCTCCGCACTCATCCGCGTCCCCATGTACAAGCCCGGCAAGACCGGCTCGGCCCGCGTCGAGGTCCGCTCCCTCGACTCCGGCTGCAACCCCTACCTCGCCTACGCGGTCCTCCTCGCCGCCGGCCTCAAGGGCATCGAGGAGGGCTACGAACTCCCGCCCGGCGCCGACGACGACGTCTGGGCCCTGCGCGACGCCGAACGCCGCGCCCTCGGCATCGAACCCCTCCCGCAGAACCTCGGCGAGGCGATCGCCCTCATGGAGCGCTCGGAACTGGTGGCCGAAACCCTCGGCGAACACGTCTACGACTTCTTCCTCCGCAACAAGAAGCAGGAGTGGGAGGAGTACCGCAGCGAGGTCACCGCGTTCGAGCTGCGAAAGAATCTGCCGGTGCTGTAAGCGCAGGTCAGGGCGGTTTTATGCCGTGACGATGCCTCGGGGCCGTCGGTGGGTGACCGGCGGCCCCGAGGCATGCGTCGGGTGCTGGGCCGTCTGTGGGCCGGCGGTGCCCGGTATCGTCCGGTCCCGATCCGCCCTCCCGGCGGCAGCCCACGTTCGGAGAGCGATACCCATGACGACCCGGCAAGCGACGACGACGTTGTGGCGTCCCACCGGACCCGTGGAGCTGGACCTGGTGCGGGAGCTGAACTGGCGTGCCTGGCCGCCCCGGCTGCCCGAGCAGCCGATCTTCTACCCGGTCCTGAACGAGGACTACGCGATCCGGATCGCCCGCGACTGGAACGTGAAGCACGACGGCGCCGGCTTCGTCACCCGGTTCGAGGTCGACTCGGAGTTCCTGACCCGGTACCCCGTCCAGCAGGCCGGAGGCCGGACGATCCTCGAACTCTGGGTCCCGGCCGAGGAGTTGGACGAGTTCAACGCCCACATCGTGGGCGAGATCCAGGTCGTCCACCGGTTCGGCTGACGCCGGTGGTCCGAGTGCGGCGTGGTGTCAGGGCCGGAGCGCGTCCCGCAGGGGCACCGTTTCCCTGTGGCGGTACTCCTGGATCGCCCAGCCGTTTCCGTCCGGGTCCGTGAAGTGCATGAACGTGCCGCCGTCGGACGGGCCGAACTGGACGGGCTCCGAGACGTCCAGGCCGCGGGCGAGGAGTTCCTCGCGGGCGGCCTTGATGTCGGTCACCACGAGTTGCAGGCCGTGGTACGTGCCGGGGGCCGGGGTGCCGGTCGGGATCGGAACGTTCTCGCTGAGGACGATCGAGCAGCCCGAGCCGGGCGGGGTGAGCTGGACGATGCGGCTGCCCGGCATCAGTTCGCGGTCGACGTCGCAGCGGAAGCCGACCTTGTCGACGTAGAAGGCCTTTGCCCGGTCGAGGTCCGAGACGGGCAGCGGGATCACTTCGAGGGTCATCTCCATGGTTCAAAGGTAGGCCGGGGAGACCGCGGCCGTGGCGAGACGGCGCGGAGTGCCCGAGCCGTCGGCCGGTACGGAGTAGAGGTCGGCGCCGTAGTCGCCGGGGAGCGCGTACGTGACGTGGGCGGTGTCGCTCCAGACCGCCTGGTCGTCCACGCTGCGCGTCTCGGCGAGCGGGGTCTCGCGGCCCGTGGACAGGTCCAGGACGTACAGGCGCCACGGGGCGTCGGCGGGGAGGCCGGGGACCCTCTTCTTGTAGGCGACGCGCGTGCCGTCGGGGGACAGGGACGGGCACTCGACGTTGCGGTGGAGCGTGGTGACCGTGCGGCGGCGCAGGTCGCCGCGGACCAGGTACGTGGCCCCGTGCGTGGCCAGCGTCGCGTAGAAGTGGCGGTCGTCGCGGTCGAACGTGACACCCCAGAAGTTCGCGTCCGCCGCCCGGTACGGCTTGCCGTCCTTGACGATCGCGTACGTCTCCAGGGTCGGGGTGAGTTTCCCGGTGGCGGTGTCGAGGATCGCGGCCCGCGTCGAGAAGTTCGTCCCCGCGTAGCTGTCACCGCCGACGAACGCCGTCCACGCCGCGTACCGGCCGCTCGGCGATACCCGGGCGCGGGAGGGGACGCCGGGGACCGGGTAGTGCGCCTTCTCGTGGAGGCGGGCGTCCAGGACGGTCGCCCGGTAGGTGTCGGCGAGGGTGCCGTGGACGGCCTGGAGGCAGATCCCGGTGCCCGCGCTCGCGTAGAAGCGCAGACACTTGCGGCCCGTCGAGGTGGAGGTGCGGGGGCCGCCCGGCGCCCCGGCCGGGACCGTGGCGAGCTCGTCGCGGTGCGGTCCCCAGGCCATGTTGCGGAACACGAGGCGCCGGCCGCCCGGGGTCAGCGCGACCTGGCCTGAGGTCACCGCGGGGCCGCCGGGCCGGGCCTGGTCCCTGCGTTCGGCGCGCGCCGAGGCGTGCAGCACGGCGGCCGTCGCGACGGCGGCGAGCGCGAGCACCGTGGCGACCAGGACCGTGAGGCGGGCGCGGGTGCTGATCAGGCGGGGAGACGGGTCTGCCTGGGGCCCACCCGTCGTACGGGACGTCATGCGGAGGCCGTCGCTTTCGTGCGGGGGCGGAGGATGTACGAGACCGTGGCCGCGGCCGCCAGGAGCACCGCGGCCACCGCCAGCGCGCTCCGGTCGCCCCACGCCGTCCACAGCGCCCCGAATCCGAGGGAGCAGGCGAAGCGGGCGAGGGCCTGGCCCGTCTGGACGACGGCGAGGCCGGTCGAGCGGCGGTCGGCGGGCAGCCCGGTGGGGGCGGCCGCCATCAGGACGCCGTCGGTCGCCGCGTAGAACGTGCCGTGGAGCAGGAGCACCGCGTAGGGCAGCGCGGGGCTGTGCGCGTGGGTCAGTAGGAGGCCGTAGACCGCGAGCAGGGCGCCGTGCCCGGCGAGGAACACCGGCCAGGCGCCGACCCGGTCGGCCAGCCGGCCCAGCGGCGCGGCGAGCAGCAGGAACGCGGCCGCCGTGCCGAGGGGGAGGAGGGCGAACCAGCGTTCCGGCACGCCGAGTTGGCGTTGCAGGACGAGGTAGACGAAGGCGTCGCTGACCGTGGCGAGGCCGAGCAGGGCCGCGCAGACGGTGGGGCGGACGACGGTCGTCGGCAGGCGTAGGCGCGGGCGGTCGGCGGGGCGCGGCTCGGCCGGTGCGGGAGGAGGCGGGGCCGGGTCGGAGCGCGTCCGGCCCGGCACGAACAGGACCAGGACGACCACGCCGAGCACGGCCACGCAGAAGCTCACCGTGAAGACCGCGTCGTAGCCGTCGACGGTCGCCCGCAGGATGAGGAAGGCGGCCAGCGGCCCGAGCAGGGCGCCCGCCGTGTCCATGGCCCGGTGCACGCCGAACGCCCGTCCCCGCGCGGCCGGTTCGCTGGACAGGGAGATGAGGGCGTCGCGGGGCGCCGTGCGCAGGCCCTTGCCGGTGCGGTCGGCGGCGAGCACCGCGCCGATCGCCGGCAGTGAACCGGCGACGAGGAGCAGGGGCTTGCACAGGGCCGAGAGGCCGTAGCCGATGACGGCGACGGTCTTGTGCCGGCCGCCGCCCCGGTCGGCGACGTGCCCGCCGAGCAGGCGCACCACGGCCGAGAAGCCGTTGTAGACGCCGTCGAGGAGGCCGAAGCCGAGGGGGCTCAGGCCGAGGCCCGCCACCAGGTACAGCGGCAGCACCGCCGTCACCATCTCCGACGAGACGTCCGTGATCAGACTGACCGTGCCGAGGGCGAGCACGGTCGGGCCCACGGCGCGCCGCCCCCCCCCCCCCGCGCGGGGGGGGGGGGGCCCCCCCGCCGGCCGGGCCGCGGGCGGGGGGCGGGGGGCCGGGCAGAAGAGAAAGAGGGGGAGAGCCGCGGG
>NZ_JBHYTK010000056.1:36621-45558 GCF_042749255.1 Streptomyces sp. NPDC059524
ACCACCCCCCCCCGGTCCGTTACACGCTGGCCCGGCCCGGGGGCGAGCAGGGGCGCCCCCCCGGCGCCCGCCCCCCCGCCACGGGGCCGGGCGCCGGGCTCCGCGGACGCCGGCGCCGAAGGAGTGGCGCGGCTGTCCGCTACGTACATGTCACGAGGTCCAGACGCCGGTGATGTCCTGCGCCGACGCCGCGTTGCCCGCGTGCGGCAGACCGTGCATGTCCTCCAGGGTGCGCAGGAGGTCGTAGTGGTTGTACGTGGTGGACGAGGTGGCGCCCGGGGTCACCTGCTGGCCGTACAGGACGGTCGGGATCTTGTTGCCGCTGAGCCGGTTGTCCTCGTCGAAGGTGACGACGAGGAGGCTGTTGTGGGTCTTGGCCCAGGTCGCGTACGCGCCCAGGTTGTTCTTCAGCCAGGTGTCGCCCGTGGAGACCGAGCAGTCGTGCATGTCGCTGCACAGGTTCGGCACGACGAACGAGACCTGGGGGAGCGTCGCGTAGTCCGTGGGGAACTGGGCGAGGGTCTTCGCCGACGAGGTCGGTACGTTGCTGAAGCCGAACCACGGGTTGTGCTTGCGGGCGTACTTGCCGGAGGAGCAGGTCGTCGAGCCCTGGCTGGGCAGGGTCTCGTTGTAGCTGGCCCAGGTCTTGCCCGCGGCGATCAGCTCCGAGGCGAGGTTCGGGGCGGACGAGAAGCCGGGCGTGTAGCAGCTGTCGTCCGTGATGCCCTGGGTGGAGCCGGAGAACAGGGCGAAGTAGTTGGGCTGGCTGGGGTGCGTCTCGGCGTACGACGCGGTGAGGTTGGCGCCGCCCGACTTCAGGCTGTTGATGTAGGGCGCGCTGGAGGAGCCGATGACCTGGCTGTACGCGTGGTTCTCGAAGACCACGACGACGACGTGGTCGGGGGTGGGCACGGTCGCCGCGGCGTGCGCGGTGCCGGCGCCGGTGAGGGCGAGCCAGCCGCCGGTGGCGGCCGTGGCCAGGGCGAGGGCCGAGGCGACGGCCTTGCCGCGGGCGCGGCTGAACAGTGATCTGCCGGACACGTGAGCCTCCGTGTGGGGGAGTGACGGGACCTTGGCGGTGCGGACAGAGCATGCACACGCCAAAATACCCGGGTGTCAGGCCTTCGGACCCCTGCCGGTGAACGATGGATGAACCCTCGGGCCCGTACCGCCTCGCCCGGGCCCCGCCCCGGCCCCCGCGCGAGCGGCCCTCAGCGCTCCGAGAGCGGCGACGGAGCCTCCTGGACCGTCCAGCCGTTCCCGTCCGGGTCGCGGAAGAACATGAACGAGTTCCACTCGCCGCCCGGGCCGTCCTCCCAGCCCTGCGGACCCGCGTGCTGCACCGGCGAGACCGCCACGCCGCGCGCCACCAGCTCCTCGCGGGCCGCCGCGATGTCCGTGACGCACACCTGAAGGCCGGTGAGCGAGCCCGGCGTCATCGTCTGCTGGTCCGGGGCGCCCGGCAGGCCCTCCGCCAGGGTGATCGAGCAGCGCGAGCCCGGCGGCGTCAGCTGCACGATGCGGACGCCCGGGGCCACCTCGGTGTCCAGGTCGACCTTGAAACCCACCTTCTCCGCGTAGAACTCCTTGGCGCGGTCCACGTCGGAGACGGGGACGACGACCACTTCGAGGGTCCACTCCATGATCAGAACCTTTCGGGCGACATGATCAGAACCTTTCGGACGGCCGGGGGTGCGGCTCTCGCATCCTCCCGCCCCCGTACAGACTCCGCACCCGCGCTCGACTCATCGGTCGCCCGCCGTCCGCAGTAGGCTCAGCACCGGGCTTGTTGATCGAACAGGAGGCCGGGATGTCGGTGCCGCGGGGCCGCAGGAGCAGTACGTTCACCCGGCTGCTGCGGCATGGATTCACCGACCCGTCCGCAGCCGAGCGGCTGCTCGACGCCGACGCGCTGTCCGCCGTACGGTCCGATCCGCTGCTGCTCGACGCGCTCGGCGCCACCGCCGACCCCGATCTGGCGCTCCTCGGCCTCGTCCGGCTCGCCGAGGCGCAGGAGCGGGTCTCCGGCGAGACCGGCCGCCGCGAACTGCTCGACACCCTCATCACCGCCAAGCCGCTGCGCGACCGACTCCTCGGCGTCCTCGGCGCCTCCGAGGCCCTCGCCGACCACCTCGCCCGCCACCCCGGCGACTGGCAGGCCCTCGTCACGTACGAACCCCGCGATCTGCACCCGGGCGTCGAGGAGTTCGAACGCGGCCTCGCCGAGGCCGACGACCCCGTGTCCCTGCGCGTCGCCTACCGCCGCTGCCTGCTGTCCATCGCCGCCCGCGACGTGTGCGGCACCACCGACATCGCGCAGACCGCCGCCGAACTCGCCGACCTCGCCACCGCGACCCTGCGCGCCGCCCTCACCCTGGCCCGCGTCGCCGCGCCCGGCGACGCCGCCCAGTGCCGGCTCGCCGTCATCGCGATGGGCAAGTGCGGCGGCCACGAGCTCAACTACGTCTCCGACGTCGACGTCATCTTCGTCGGCGAGGCCGCCGAGGGCGCCGACGAGGGCAAGGCGCTCCAGGCCGCGACCCGGCTCGCCTCGCACATGATGCGGATCTGCTCCGAGACCACCGTCGAGGGCACCATCTGGCCCGTCGACGCCAACCTCCGCCCCGAGGGCCGCAACGGCCCCCTCGTGCGCACCCTCGCCTCCCACCTCGCCTACTACGAGCGCTGGGCCAAGACCTGGGAGTTCCAGGCGCTGCTCAAGGCGCGCGCCGTCGCGGGCGACCCCGAACTCGGCGCCGCCTACGTCGCGGCCGTCTCCCCGCTCGTCTGGCAGGCCGCCGAGCGGGACAACTTCGTGCCCGACGTGCAGAAGATGCGCCGCCGCGTCATCGAGAACATCCCGGCGGGCGAGGTCGAGCGCGAGCTCAAACTCGGCCCCGGCGGCCTGCGCGACGTCGAGTTCGCCGTCCAGCTCCTCCAGTTGGTGCACGGCCGCTCCGACGCCTCGCTGCGCAGCGGCACCACCCTGGACGCGCTCGCCGCCCTCGCCGACGGCGGCTACGTGGGCCGCGTCGACGCCGTCCAGCTCGACGACGCCTACCGCTTCCTGCGCACCCTCGAACACCGCATCCAGCTCTACAAACTGCGCCGCACCCACCTCGTCCCCGAGGACGACGCCGACCTGCGCCGCATCGGCCGCTCCATGGGCATGCGCACCGAGCCGATCACCGAGCTCAACCGGGCCTGGAAGCGGCACACCTCCTCCGTGCGCCGCCTGCACGAGAAGCTGTTCTACCGGCCGCTGCTCGACGCCGTGGCCCAACTCGCGCCCGGCGAGACCCGGTTGAGCACCGAGGCCGCGCGCGAACGGCTCGTCGCGCTCGGCTACGCGGACCCGAGCGCCGCCCTGCGCCACCTGGAGGCCCTCGCCTCCGGCGTCTCCCGCAAGGCCGCCATCCAGCGCACCCTGCTGCCCGTCCTGCTCGGCTGGTTCGCCGACTCCGCCGACCCCGACGCGGGACTGCTCAACTTCCGCAAGGTCTCCGACGCCCTCGGCAAGACCCCCTGGTACCTGCGGCTCCTGCGGGACGAGGGCGCCGCCGCCGAGAACCTGGCCCGCGTCCTGTCCGCCGGCCGGCTCGCCCCCGACCTGCTCATGCGCGCCCCCGAGGCGGTCGCCCTGCTCGGCGACCCGCACGGCCTCGACCAGCGCGGCCACGCCCAGCTGGAGCAGGAGGTGCTCGCCGCGGTCGGCCGCGCCGACGGCGCGGAGCAGGCCGTCGGGGCCGCGCGCGGAGTGCGCAGACGCGAGCTGTTCCGCACCACCGCGGCCGACATCATCGCCTCGTACGGCACCGAGGACCAGCCCGTCGTCGCCGACCAGGGCGCGCTCGTGGACCGGGTCGGCTCCGCCGTCTCCGACCTGACGGCGGCCACCCTCGCCGGGACCCTGCGGGCCGTCGTCCGCGCCGGCTGGGGCGACACCCTGCCCACCCGCTTCGCCGTCATCGCCATGGGCCGCTTCGGCGGACACGAACTCGGCTACGGATCCGACGCCGACGTCCTGTTCGTGCACGAGCCCCGCGAGGGAGTCGACGACCAGGAGGCGGCCCAGGCCGCCAACAAGGTCGTCGCCGAGATGCGCCGGCTGCTCGCCCTGCCCACCGCCGACCCGCCGCTCCTCATCGACGCGGACCTGCGCCCCGAGGGCAAGTCGGGTCCGCTCGTGCGCACCCTCAAGTCCTACGAGGCGTACTACCGCCGCTGGTCGCTCGTCTGGGAGGCCCAGGCCCTGCTGCGGGCCGAACCGGTCGCCGGGGACGCCGAGTTGGGCCGCGCCTTCCTCGACCTCGTCGACCCGCTGCGCTACCCGGCCGAGGGCCTCGGCGACGACGCCGTCCGCGAGATCCGGCGGCTCAAGGCCCGCATGGAGTCCGAGCGGCTGCCGCGCGGCGCCGATCCGACGCTGCACACCAAGCTCGGGCGGGGCGGGCTGTCCGACGTGGAGTGGACCGTTCAGCTGATGCAGCTTCAGCACGGCTGGGCCGAGCCGGGGCTGCGGACGACCCGCACGCGCGAGGCGCTGGCGGCGGCGTGCGCGGCCGGTCTCGTCCCGGGCGAGGAGGCGGAGGTCCTCGACGAGGCGTGGGTGCTGGCCACCCGGGTGCGGAACGCGGTGATGCTGGTGCGGGGGCGGGCCGGGGACACGTTCCCGTCCGACGGGCGCGAACTCGGAGCCGTCGGACGGTACCTGGGGTACGACCCCGGCCACGTCGGGGACATGCTGGACGACTACCGGCGGATCACCCGGCGGGCCCGGGCGGTCGTGGAGGAGCGGTTCTACGGGGCGTAGGCCTCCGGCGGTTCGGCGGGGGCGCCTGGGCGTCTGCCTGGTTGATCGTGCGTGGGCGGCTGCGGGTCGTGGTCCGTCCTCGCGCCCACGCGGCGGAGCCGCACATCGATACAGCCCCGCGCCCCTGAGACGCGCACTTCGTGCGGCATCTCAACCGGCCTCCAGCATGGCCCGGCAATGTTCGATGAAAGCGCTCAGCGCCAGTTCGAAAGAGGCGTCCGCGCGGGAGTCCGGGAGGGCCGCCAGGGCCTGTTGCAGGAGCGGGGTCTCCACCTCGTCCGGCAGCTCCCACATCGTCTCCGGGGCGGCCATGTCCAGGGCCGAGCCGAGCACGATGTTCTCCAGGGCGATGATCAGCGGCATCACGTCCCGCAGCGCGAACCCGGCGTCGAGCAGCACCCGTACCGCCAGCTCGTACTGCTCCAGGACCCGCGGCGCCCGTACCGGGTTCGTGGTCAGCAGCGGGATCGCGCGGGGGTGCGCGGCGAACGCGGCGCGGTAGGCGCGGGCCCAGCCGGCCATCGCCTCGTCCCAGGGCAGCCCCGAGGTGAGCGGCGCCGGGTCGATCGCCCCCGCGACCCGCTCGCGCAGCAGCTCCACGATGCCGTCCCGCCCGTCCACGTGGTGGTAGACGGAGCCCGTCTGCACCCCGAGCGCCCGCGCGATCTGCGGCACGCTGAACTCGCCCGTCTCGTCGACGAGCCGGAGCGCCGTCGTGGTGATGCGCTCCCGGTCCAGGAGTGGCTTGCTCGGCCGTCCCATCCGTCCTGCTCTCCGCTCTCATCGGTCCCCGTGCGGGCCCCCTCCGGAAAAACAGGTCTTCCCGTAGGCCCGACGGGGAGGTTACATTGCGGAAACCGAAAGCCTTTAGATTTACGCCCCGCCGTCACCCGGCACGGCCTTCCGCCGCTCCTGCCTGCCGCCTGAAGGGCCCCTCCCCGCATGTCCGTGACCTCACCGAAGACCGCTCCGCCGAGCGCCGCCCCGGCCGGCCTGCGCACCGGCAGCCTCGGCACCTCCGACATCGCCTTCTTCGTCGTCTCCGCAGCCGCCCCGCTCACGGTCATGGCGGGAGTCGCGCCCATCGCCATCGCCCTCGGCGGCATCGGAGCCCCGGCCGGCTACCTCCTCGCGGGCCTCACGCTCGCCGTCTTCGCCGTCGGCTTCACGACGATGAGCCGGCACGTGAAGGGCGGCGGCGCCTTCTACTCGTACATCACCCAAGGCCTCGGCCGGCCCGCCGGAATCGGCGCCGCCCTGCTCGCCATGGTCGGCTACAACGGCATGGAGATCGGCGTCTACGGGCTCCTCGGCAGCGCCACCCAGGACACCGTGCACGCCCTGTTCGGCGCCGACGTCCCCTGGCTGCCCGTGTCCCTCGCCGGGCTCGCCCTCATCTGGTACGGCGGCTTCCGCTCCATCGACTTCGGCGCGAAACTCCTCGGCGTACTGCTCGTCGCCGAGACCGGCATCCTCGTCCTGCTCGCCGGGGGAGTGCTCCTCAAGGGCGGCGCCCACGGCCTGTCCGCCGCGTCCTTCGCGCCCGGCAACGTCCTCGTGCCCGGCACCGCCGCCGTGCTGGCCTTCGCGTTCGCCGCGTTCACCGGCTTCGAGTCGACCGTCATCTACCGCCGTGAGGCCCGCGACCCCGACCGCACCGTGCCGCGCGCCACCTACATCGCCGTCGCCTTCCTCGGCCTCTTCTACGCCTTCACCGTCTGGATCGCCGTCCAGGCCTTCGGCGACGCCGACGTGGTCAAGGCCGCCGGGAGCGACCCGGCGAACCTCTTCTTCACCGCCATCACCACCTTCGTCGGCGGCTGGGCGGCCGACCTGATGCACGTCCTCATCGTCACCAGCGTCATCGCCTCCCTCCTCGCCTTCCACAACGCCATCAACCGCTACGGCCTGGCCCTGGCCGACGAAGGAGTCCTGCCGCGCTCCTTCGCCCGCATCCACCCGAAGCACCGCTCCCCGTACGTCGCCGGGCTCGCCCAGACCGCACTCGGCGCGGTCGTCGTCCTCGCGTTCTGGGCGGCCGGCGCCGACCCGTACAACCAGCTGCTGCTCTGGGTGAACACGCCCGGCATGCTCGGCCTCATGGCCCTCCAGCTCCTCGCGGCGCTCGCGGTCCCGTTCTTCTTCCGCCGGATCTCCCACAGCGAGGGGCGCGCCCGCACGCTCTGGGCCCCGGCCGTGGCGACGGTCCTGCTCGGAGCGGCGATCGTCCTGGTCATCGGCCACATCGACCTCTTCACGGGAGCGTCCCCGCTCGCCAACTGGATCATGGTCGCGGTGGCCCCCGCGGTCTTCCTCCTCGGCTTCCCCCTGGCCCACCGCCTCAAGACCCGCCGCCCCGAGGTCTACGAGGCCTTCGGCAGCAAGTAGAGCCGCGCCCACCCGAACAAGAACGGACCCGCACCATGCCCCAGGCCGACCTCCTGCTCACCGACACCCGCATCCGCACCCTGAACCCGCACCAGCCGGAAGCCACCGCCCTCGCGGTCAAGGACGGCCGGATCGCGGCACTGGGTGACACCGCCACCCTGACCCGCGACTGGAGCGGCCCGGGGACCGAGCGGCTGAGCCTCGCCGGAGCCACCGTGACCCCGGGCTTCGTGGACTCCCACAGCCACCCGGTCTGGGGCCTGCAGATGTCCGCCGGCGCCGACCTCACCGGCGTCCAGGACCTCGACGCCCTCCGCGCGGCGCTGCGCTCGGTGCCCCGGATCGACGGCTGGGTCATCGGCTGGGGCCTGGACCACAACGCCTTCGGCGGCCGCCCCGTCCACCACGGCCTCATCGAGGACGTCCTGGACGGCGCCCCCGCCTTCCTGCGCCTCTACGACGGCCACTCCGCGCTCGCGAGCACCGCCGCGCTGGCCGCCGCCCAGGTGACCGGCCCGCGTGAGTTCGCCCAGCGCGCCGAGATCGTGTGCGACGCCGAGGGCCGCCCGACCGGGCACCTGATCGAGCACGCCGCGATGGACGTCGTCGACGCGGTCGTGCCCCGGCTCTCGTACGAGAAGCGCCGCGCGGGCCTCGTCGACCTCCTCAAGGGCATGGCCGCCACCGGACTGACCGGCGCCCACGTCATGGACGGCGCCGACCTCGAGCTCCTCGCCGCCGTCGAGCAGGACACCGACCTGCCGCTACGCCTCACCGTCGCGCCCTGGTGCATGCCCGGCGTCGACCGGGACGGCCTCGACGAGCTGATCGCCCTCCAGAAGCGCGGCGGCCGCGACTGGCGGGTCGGCGCGGTCAAGTTCTTCATGGACGGGACCGTCGAGGGCGGCACCGCCTGGCTGGAACAGGCCGACTGCCACGGTCGCGGCACGGACGCGTTCTGGCCCGACCCGCAGGCGTACAGCGCCGCCGTACGCACCCTGCACGCGGCCGGCGTCCGCACCGCCACCCACGCCATCGGCGACGCCGCCGTACGGCACGCCCTCGACACGATCGAGGCGCTCGGCGCGAGCGGCCGCGACGCGCACCGCATCGAGCACATCGAGACGGTGCCGGACGACACGCTGCCGCGGTTCGCCGCGCTCGGCGTCGCCGCGTCCATGCAGCCGCCGCACACCGCGTACACGAAGGGCGACCACAGCGACGAGTGGTCGAAGCGGCTGGGCGCGGAGCGGGCCGGGCGGGCCTGGCGCACGCGGGATCTGCGGGACGCGGGGGCGGTGCTCGCGCTCGGGTCCGACTGGCCGATCGCGCACTTCGACGCGCGGCGGGTGCTGGCCATGGCCCGGGTGCCGGAAGGGGCGGCGGGGGCGGGGCAGGGCTTGTCGGGGCTGGAGGCGCTCGAAGGGGTCACCTCGCATGCGGCGATCGCCTCCGGCGAGGCGCATCTCGGGGGGCGGATCGAGGTGGGGCTGCGGGCGGATCTGACCGTGCTGGGGCTCGACCCGGTCCTGGCGCCGGCCGATGAGCTGGCGCAGGCGCCGGTCCGTCTGACGACGGTCGGGGGGCGGATCGTGCATCGCGGGGAGTGACCCCCCTGGGAGGGGTGGGACCGGTAGAGACGGGTCTGCGGCCCGGTGGGGGCTGGTCGCGCCCCGCGGCGGAGCCGCTGATGGACACAGCCCCGCGCCCCTAATGAGGCTGCGCCTCATCGGGGC
>NZ_JBHYTK010000057.1:0-34659 GCF_042749255.1 Streptomyces sp. NPDC059524
GCCCCGTACGAGACGGGGCCCGGCGCCGAAGCGGAGGTGGGGGTTACGCCTGGGCGTCCTCCGGGAGGGTCACCAGCCAGCGGGTCTCCTTGCGGGGGCGCAGGTAGACGGCCCAGTAGAGCGTGGCGACGGCGGTGATGCCGCCGGTCCACAGGAGGTAGGAGACCTCCTGCTGGCTGAGGATGTAGGCCATGACCGCGATCAGGACGGCGGGGACGGCGGGCCACAGCGGCATGCGCCAGGCCGACTGGTGGCGGTGGCTGCCGCGGCGGGACATCAGGGCGGCGACCGCGACGAGCAGGTACATGCCGGTCACGGAGACGCCGGTGACGCCGTAGAGGGTGTCGAGGTTGACGAAGCACAGGGCCGCGCCGGGGACGCCGACGACGAGGGTGGCGACCCAGGGGGAGCCGAAGCGGCCCAGCTTGGACAGGGCGCGGTTGACCGGCGAGGGCCAGGCCTTGTCGCGGGCGGAGGCGAACAGGACGCGGGAGTTCTGGATCACCATGACGATGCCCGCGTTGATGATGGCGAGGGCGACGCAGAGGGAGACGAAGGTGCCGACGGCCGAGTTCGACCAGGCCTCGACCATGCTGCTGATGTCGCCGGAGGTGAGCGCGGAGAGGTCCTTGGCGCCCATCGTGATCGCGATGACCGGGACGATGATGATGACCGTGGAGATGGCGAGGGTCGCGAGGACCGTGCGGGCCACGGACTTGCGGGGGTTCTCCAGCTCCTCGGAGAGGTAGACGGCGGTGGAGAAGCCCTGGGTGATGAAGAGGGCGATCGCGAGGCCGGAGACGACGAGCATCGCGGTGACGGTGTCGTGGTGACCGCCCTCGCCGGCGACCTGCATGGAGACGAGGGAGCCCGCGCCGCGCTCGGAGTGGGCGAAGCCGAGGACGGCGACGACCGCCGCGGCGATGACCTCCAGGACGAGGAAGACGCCGGTGATCCACGCGTTGGCGCGCAGGTCGAGCAGGCCCGCGAGGGTCGCGAGGAGCATGACGCCGGCGCCCGCGATCGACGGGTCCAGGTGGACGAGCGGGGCCAGGTAGTCGGCCGTGCCCATGGCGATCACGGGCGGCACGATCATCACGACCAGCAGGGACAGGACGAAGACCAGCCAGCCGGCGAGGCGCCCGGAGAGCGTGGAGACCATGGCGTACTCGCCGCCCGCGCTGGGGATCAGGGTGCCCAGCTCCGAGTAGCAGAACGCGACGCCGATACAGAGCAGCGAGCCGATGGCGATGGTGAGCGCGGTGGCCGTGCCGAGCGAGCCGAAGAGGTCGGGGACGACGACGAAGAGCGTGGAGGCGGGCGTCACGCACGAGAGCGTCAGCAAGGTGCCGCCGACGACGCCGATGGAACGCTTGAGCTTCTGGGGCGGTGCCGAGTTCGGCAGGGGCTCCACCGCGGGTGCGGCGGCAGGGCGAAGCGTGTCGGTCATGGAGGTTCCGATCGACTCGTGCGGCAGGTGGTTCGGCGGGGAGCGCTATCGCCTCCGAGGGCAGTGAGGTGCGCGGTGGTGCAGTGAAGAAAGGTTCGTGTCGCTCCCGGCGCGGTCATAGAACCTCGCCGATATCCGGAACGTCAACGGCCGTTTCCCTGCGGATTCCGCACTTCGCTCCAGGCCCGGCCGCCCTCGCTTCCTAAGGCTTTTGTAAAGTTCAGCGCCTTCTACGCAGCCCCGCCGAACTTCGACCTTGACTTCCAAGGCGTACCGCCGGGTACACCTACGTCGACCGGTTTGTCGCCTCCGTACGGGAACCGTTGCCCGGAGGCCGAAGTTCTTCGGAAAAAGTCCGGAGTCCGGACGTCTCGCGCTCCGCTACCACATCCCACCCCGTGCGGAAGCCCGGGAACCGGACCCGCCCCTTTTCGCATCTTCGTACGATGCACAGCTGACATACAGCGGACGCACACCTACAGGTGACAGGGGCGGGACATGAAGCACATACGGAGCGTGGCCTGGGCGGGGATCGCCGTCGCGGCGCTGGCCACGACCACGGCCTGCAGCGGCGAGACCGCGAAGAAGACGGCCGAGGCGGTCGGGAACGCCGACACCATCATGGCGGCGCTGTCCCGGGCCTCGGACCGTACGAAGGACCTCGGCTCGGCCGAGATCGAGTCCACGACGGACCTGGGCACGGGGGCGGGCCCGGTCTCGATGGACGGCACGTACTCCTGGGGCGACGGCGCCGCGTACGACGTCATGATGGACACGAAGGCCGCGCAGATGCAGTCGGTGCAGGACGACCCGACGCTGCGCGCCAAGATGGTCGACGGCGCCTACTTCTACAACGTGGACCCGCAGCCCAGCGGTCCCCTCGCGGGCAAGCACTGGATGCGCATCGACGTCTCCGCGGTGCTCGGCGAGTCCGGCGCCGCGGCGGCCGACAAGAACGCGGACCCGACGGCCGGACTGCGTTACATCGGCCTGTCGAAGAACGTGAAGGACCTCGGCGAGGAGACGATCCGCGGCAAGAAGGCCACGCACTACCGCGGCTCGATCACCCCGGAGAGCCTGAACCGGTCGGGCTCCGCGCTGTCCCAGACGGACAAGGACGGCCTCATGGGGTCCTTCACCGGGGACGTCGACAAGGTCACGTACGACATCTGGGTCGACGGTGACGATCTGCCGGTGCGGATGAATCAGTCCATGGGCCGGGTGAGCATCTCGATGGACTTCCTGAAGTTCGGCTCCACCAAGCCGGTCACCGCTCCGCCGGCCGCCGACACGGCGGACCTGACGGAGCAGGTGAAGCAGCAGGGCGCGGGCGGCACCGCCCCGCAGGGCTGAGCCGGCCGCGCCCGTGTCCTGACCCCGCTCAGTGGTTGCGCGGGAAGCCCAGGTCGACGCCCGCGGGGGCGTCGGCCGGGTCGGGCCAGCGGGTGGTGACGACCTTGCCGCGGGTGTAGAAGTGCGTGCCGTCGTTGCCGTAGATGTGGTGGTCGCCGAAGAGGCTGTCCTTCCAGCCGCCGAAGGAGTGGTAGCCGACGGGGACCGGGATCGGCACGTTGACGCCGACCATGCCGGCCTCGACCTCCAGCTGGAAGCGGCGGGCGGCGCCGCCGTCGCGGGTGAAGATCGCGGTGCCGTTGCCGAACGGCGAGGCGTTGATGAGCTCCAGGCCCTCCTCGTACGTGTCGACGCGCAGCACGCACAGGACGGGGCCGAAGATCTCGTCCTGGTAGGCCTTGGCGGAGGTCGGGACGCGGTCCAGGAGGGACAGGCCGATCCAGTGGCCGTTCTCGTGGCCCTCGACCGTGTAGCCCGTGCCGTCGAGGACGACCTCGCAGCCGTCGGCGGCGGCGCCCTCGACGTAGGAGGCGACCTTGTCGCGGTGGGCGGCCGTGATGAGCGGGCCCATCTCGGACGTCGGGTCGTTGCCCGGGCCGATCTTGATCTTCTCGGCGCGGTCCTTGATCTTCGCGACGAGCTCGTCGGCGACGGAGCCGACGGCCACGACGGCGGAGATCGCCATGCAGCGCTCGCCCGCCGAGCCGTACGCGGCGGAGACCGCGGCGTCGGCGGCGGCGTCCAGGTCGGCGTCGGGCAGCACCAGCATGTGGTTCTTGGCGCCGCCGAGGGCCTGCACGCGCTTGCCGTTGGCGGCGGCGGTGGTGTGGATGTAGCGGGCGATCGGGGTCGAGCCGACGAAGGAGACGGCGGCGACGTCCGGGTGCTCCAGGAGGCGGTCGACGGCGACCTTGTCACCGTGCAGGACGTTGAAGACACCGTCGGGCAGACCGGCCTCGGCCAGCAGCTCGGCGATCTTGAGGGAGGCCGACGGGTCCTTCTCGGACGGCTTGAGCACGAAGGTGTTGCCGCACGCGATGGCGATCGGGAACATCCACATCGGCACCATGGCCGGGAAGTTGAACGGCGTGATGCCGGCGACGACACCGAGCGGCTGGCGGATCGAGGCCACGTCGACGCGGGTCGCGACGGAGGTGGACAGCTCGCCCTTGAGCTGGACGCTGATCCCGCAGGCCAGGTCGACGATCTCCAGGCCGCGGGCGACCTCGCCGAGGGCGTCGGAGTGCACCTTGCCGTGCTCGGCGGTGATCAGCTCGGCGACCGCGTCACGGTTGGCGTCGAGCAGGGCGCGGAAGCGGAAGAGGATCTCGGTGCGCTTGGCGAGGGAGGACTGGCCCCACGTCGCGTACGCCTCCTTGGCGGCGGCGACGGCGGCGTCCACCTCCTCGACCGAGGCGAAGTCGACGCGGGTGGTGACGGCGCCGGTCGCGGGGTCGGTCACCGGGCCGTGGTTGCCCGACGTGCCCTCGACGGTCTTGCCGCCGATCCAGTGGTGGACCGACTTCGTCTCGGAGAGATTCGTGTCAGACATGCGGTGCAACTCCTGTTACGTCTCAGAGGTGGCGGCGTCGAGCGGTGACGTGCCGGTCGTACTCCTCGCGGGCTCTGACCGCCGACGGACGGTCGGCTGTCTCGGCCACGGGCACATCCCACCACGCCTGCGCCGGAGGCGGGCCCGACACTGTGTCTGGCGTTTCGGTCTCGACGTAGACACATGTGGGGCGCTCGGCGGCGCGGGCCGCGGCGAGCGCCTCGCGCAGGTCGCGGACGGTCTTGGCGCGGTGGACCTCCATGCCGAGGCTCGCCGCGTTGGCCGCGAGGTCGACGGGGAGCGGGGCGCCCGTGTAGGTGCCGACACGGTCCTTGTAGCGGTACGCGGTCGCGAAGCCCTCGGCGCCGACGGACGCGGAGAGCCCGCCGATCGACGCGTACCCGTGGTTCTGCAGGACGACGAGCTTGACCGGGATGTTCTCCTGCACGGCCGTGACGATCTCGGTCGGCATCATCAGGTACGTGCCGTCGCCGACCAGCGCCCACACGGGCCGGCCGGGCGCGGCGAGGGCTACGCCGAGCGAGGCCGGGATCTCGTAGCCCATGCAGGAGTAGCCGTACTCGACGTGGTACTGGTCGCGGGACCGGGTCCGCCACAGTTTGTGCAGGTCGCCGGGGAGCGAACCCGCCGCGTTGATCAGGATGTCCTCGCCGGTCACCAGCGCGTCGAGGGCGCCGAGCACCTGGGCCTGGGTCGGGCGCGCCAGATCGTCCTCGGCGGCGAAACAGGCGTCGACGCGGCGCTCCCAGCGCTCCTTGCCGTCGCGGTACGCCGTGACGTACCCGGCGTCGGCACGCACCCCGCGCACCGCCTCGCGCAGCGCGGTCAGGCCCGCGCGGGCGTCGGCGACGAGCGGCAGCGCGGCCTGCTTGTGCGCGTCGAACGCCGCGATGTTCAGGTTCAGGAAGCGAACGTCCGGCGCGGCGAAGAGGGTGCCGGAGGCGGTGGTGAAGTCGGTGTAGCGGGTGCCGACGCCGATGACGAGGTCGGCCTCGCGCGCCAGCCCGTTCGCCGGCGCGGTGCCGGTGTGGCCGATCCCGCCGACGTCGGCCGGGTGGTCGTACGGCAGGGCGCCCTTGCCGGCCTGCGTCGACGCGACGGGGACACCGGTGGCCTCGGCGAACTCCCGCAGCGCGTCCTCGGCGGCGCTGTGCCGCACGCCGCCGCCCGCGATCAGCAGCGGGCGCCGCGCCTGGCGCAACGCCTGTGCGGCCGCCGCGAGTTCGGCCTCGTCCGGGCGGGGCCTGCGCACGGTCCACACCCGCTCGGCGAAGAACTCCTCCGGCCAGTCGTACGCCTCCGCCTGCACGTCCTGCGGCAGTGCCAGGGTCACCGCGCCCGTGTCGACGGGGTCGGTGAGCACCCGCATCGCCTCCAGGGCGGCGGGGATCAGCTGCTCGGGCCGGACGATCCGGTCGAAGTACCGGGACACGGGCCGCAGGCAGTCGTTGACCGACACGTCTCCCGCGTACGGGACCTGGAGCTGCTGGAGCACGGGGTCGGCGGGCCGGGCCGCGAACACGTCGCCGGGGAGCAGCAGGACGGGCAGGTGGTTGATGGTGGCGAGGGCGGCGCCGGTGACGAGGTTGGTGGCGCCGGGGCCGATCGACGTGGTGACGGCGTGCGTGGCGAGCCGGCCGCTCTGGCGCGCGAAGCCGACGGCCGCGTGCACCATCGCCTGCTCGTTGCGCCCCTGGTGGAAGGGCATGGCGTCGGCGTACTGCACGAGCGCCTGGCCGAGCCCCGCCACGTTCCCGTGGCCGAAGATGCCCCAGGTCGCGGGGATCAGCCGCCGGCGGACGCCGTCGCGCTCGGTGTGCTGGCGGGCGAGGAAGCGCACCAGGGCCTGCGCCGTGGTGAGCCGCGTCGTCCCAGACCCCGTCCTCGCCGTCCCCGTCATCGGTATCCCTCCGTCGCGTGGTCCGGGTGGAAGCGGATCCGCCACTCCCGCTCCGGGCCCGGTCCCGCCATCACGTTGAGGTAGTACATGGCGTGCCCCGGCTGGGCGATCGACGGCCCGTGCCAGCCGTCGGGCACCAGGACGGCGTCGCCGCTGCGCACCTCGGCGAGCAGCTCGGTGCCGCCGGGCCGCGAGGGCGACACCCGCTGGTACCCGTAGCCGCCGTCGCCCTCGATCTCGAAGTAGTAGATCTCCTCCAGCTCGGTCTCGACGCCGGGCCGGTGCTCGTCGTGCTTGTGCGGCGGGTACGAGGACCAGTGCCCGCCCGGGGTGATCACCTCGACGGCGATGAGCTGGTCGCAGTCGAAGGTGTCGGCCGCCGCGAAGTTCCGCACCTGACGGGCCGTCGTGCCGCTGCCGCGGGCCTCGACGGGGACCTCCGGCGCGGGACCGTGACGGACGGGGAGTCGTCGCCCGCATTTCGCTCCTGCCAGGGCGAACCGGCCTCCCGCGCCGGAGGAGAGCTCCGCGCGGGTCTCGCGCGGAAGGTACGCGAAGTCGCTCGCGCCGCTGAACACGCTGTCCCTGCCCAGCAGTTCGATGATCCGCCCTGTCACCTCGACGGAGCAACCACCGGACAGCGGCAGAACGATCCATTCACTCGCGCCGGTGTCGAACACGTGCCGCTGCCCGGGTCCCAGTTCGAGCACCTTGAGCGCGGCGCGGGACCAGCCCGCCTGGTCGGGGTCGACGACGAGCGCGTACGTCCCGTCGCCCGCGCTGCCGCTGGGAAGGTAGGTCATACCCCCACTCTCCTCTTCCTCTCCCCCGCCGCTACAGCAGCCCGACGGCCGTGTCGACGGCCTGCTCGACATCGCCGTCCGCGGGGTAAAGCAGCGAGCGGCCGACCACCAGGCCCTGCACGGTGGGCAGTCGGAGCGCGGCCCGCCACTTCTCGAACGCGGCGTCCTGGTCGCCGTCCTTGATGTCGCCGCCGAGCAGGACTGCGGGCAGCGAGGAGGCCTCCATGACGCGGGCCATGTCGTCCGGGTCGTCGGTGACGGGCAGCTTCAGCCACGTGTACGCGGAGGTGCCGCCCAGCCCGGAGGCGACGGCGACGGACCGGATGACGGCGTCGGCGCTCAGGTCCGCGCGGGGCAGCCTCGATCCGGGATCGCGCCGCACCACGAACGGCTCGACGAACACCGGCAGTCGCAGCGCGGCCATCTCGTCCACGGCCCGCGCCGCCGCCTCCAGTGTGCGTACGGAACCCGAGCCCGGGTCGTCGTAGTCGATCCGCAGCAGCAGCTTCCCGGCGTCGAAGCGCAGCCGGGCCAGGTCCTGCGGCCGGTGCCCGGTGAACCGGTCGTCGAGCTCGAACGAGGCCCCGGCGAGCCCGCCCCGGTTCAGCGAACCGATGACGACCTTGCCCTCCAGCGCCCCGAGCAGCAGCAGGTCGTCGAGCACGTCGGCCGAGGCCAGCACCCCGCCGACGCCGGGCCGGCTCAACGCCCGGCACAGCCGCTCCAGCAACTCGCCCCGGTCGGCCATCGCCATCGCGTGCTCTCCGACGCCGAGAGCGCCCCGGGCCGGGTGGTCGGCGGCCACGACCATCAACCGCCCGGCCTCCCCCAACAGCCCGTCGGCCCGCCCGCGCCGCGCAGCGGCCCGCCCCACCGACTCCGGCTCCCGAGCCCGCACCCGAGCCAACTCAGCCAGCACCCCCTCCCCGCCCCGGGCCACACGGCGAGCGCCTTCAGGGCCGCGGGGATCTGCGCCCTGAGGCGCACGCAGTGCGCCTTCAGGGGCCCGAGAAACTGCGCCCTGGGGCGCACGAAGTGCGTCTTCAGGGGCGCGGGGAACTGCGCGACCAGCCCCAACGCCGCCGCACTCGCGCAACACCCCCGAACCCCCCACCCCAATAGGCGCCCCATCCGCACCCCCAACCCGCCCCGCCGCAAGAACCCGCTCAACCTCCGGAGGAAACGGCATCGCGGACGAACACTCGAGCCGCCCCGCGACAATCGCCCCCGCCGCATTCGCGAACTCCACGGCCTCCCGCACCCCCCACTCCCCGAGCAACCCGTGGCACAGGCCGCCACCGAACGCGTCACCCGCCCCCAACCCGTTCACCACATCCACCGGCAACGGCGGCACCACCACGCACTCCCCGTCCGCGGACAGGGCCAGCACACCCCCGGGACCCTGCTTCACGACGGCGAGCCGGACCCCGTACACCGAGACCAACTCCCGGGCGGCGTCCAATGGTTCCCGCACACCCGTGGCGACTTCGACCTCGTCCAGATTCCCGACCGCAACGGTCGCGTACCGCAGCGCCTCCCGGTAGAACGGCCGCGCCTCCTCGGCTCCGCCGTCCCAGAACATCGGCCGCCAGTCCAGGTCGAAGACGGTCGGTCCCTCGGAGCCGGCCCGCGCCTCGAGCGCGGCGAGCGTCGCGCCGCGGCTCGGCTCCGCGCTCAGTCCCGTCCCGGTCATCCAGAAGATCCGCGCGTCCGTGATCGCGCCGAGGTCCAGCTCGTCCGCCGTGATCTCCAGGTCGGGCGCCTTGGGCCTGCGGTAGAAGTACAGCGGGAAGTCGTCGGGCGGGAAGATCTCGCAGAAGGTGACGGGCGTCGGCGGTCCGTCCACGGCGCCCGCCCACCGCGCGTCGACCCCGAACTCCTCCAACTGCCCCCGCAGCCAGTCGCCGAACGGATCCCGTCCCGTGCGGGTGATCGTCGCGACGCGCCGCCCCAGCCGCGCCGCCGCGACCGCGACATTGGACGAGGACCCGCCGAGGAACTTCCCGAACGAGGTCACGTCGGCGAGTCCGACCCCCGTCTGCAGGGGATACAGATCGACCCCGATGCGCCCCATCGTGATCAGGTCGAACTCGCTGCGGGCCATGCGGGAAGTCCCTCCGACGCCTTCGTCCTGCGCTCACATCTAGTCCCGCCCCGCCCCTCTGTCAACATTTTGTCCTGACATTCGGACGAGATCCGCGCCCCGCCTTGACACCCCTCTCGGGGCACGCCAAGGCTGATCCCATGACGACGCCGGCACCCCGACCGTCCAGCCCGTCCCGACCCGCCGCCCCCTCCGGCCCCTCACGCATCCGCGTGGGCTCGGCCCCCGACTCCTGGGGCGTCTGGTTCCCCGACGACCCCCGGCAGACCCCCTGGCGGCGCTTCCTCGACGAGGTCGCCGAGGCCGGTTACACATGGATCGAGCTGGGCCCGTACGGGTATCTGCCGACGGATCCGCGGGTGCTGGCCGAGGAGACCGGGCGGCGCGGGCTGCGGGTGTCGGCCGGGACCGTCTTCACCGGGCTGCACCACGGCCCCGCCGTGTGGGACCGCACCTGGGAGCACGTCGCGTCCGTCGCCGCGCTGGCCCGGGACACCGGCGCGCGTCACCTCGTCGTCATCCCCTCCTTCTGGCGGGACGACAAGACGGGCGAGGTCCTGGAGGACGCGACGCTGACCGCCGAGCAGTGGGGACACCTCGCCGCGCAGACGGAGCGGCTGGCCCGCGAGGTCCGCGACCGGTTCGGGCTGCGGATCGTCGTCCACCCGCACGCGGACACCCACATCGACACGGAGGAGAACGTCACCCGCTTCCTCGACGCGACCGACCCCGGTCTCGTGTCGCTGTGTCTGGACACGGGGCACTACGCGTACTGCGGCGGCGACAGCGTCGAGCTCATCAAGACGTACGGGGAGCGCATCGGGTACCTGCACCTCAAGCAGGTCGACCCGGAGGTGCTCGCCGCGGTGCGGGCGCAGGGGACGCCGTTCGGTCCCGCCGTCGCGCGGGGCGTGATGTGCGAACCCCCGCGCGGGGTGCCGGAGTTGGCCCCGGTGCTCGCGGCCGCCGAGGCGCTCGACGTGGACCTCTTCGCGATCGTCGAGCAGGACATGTACCCGTGCGACCCGGAGCGACCGCTTCCGATCGCACGCCGTACGCGGGGCTATCTCCGGTCGTGCGGCGTGTAGCACTATCGGCGCATGAGACGGTCGAGCGTGCCGCGCCAGACGAGTCAGCCGCGCCGGGCGGGACGCCCCGCCCGCTCCCCCGACGGGGCCTGGGAGACGGCCTCCGCGCTGCCCCACCCGCGGCTGCGCCCGGGGGTCATCGGCTACCGCGGGTTCCGGCTGGCCTTCCCGGGGCCGCGGGCCCGCCTGGAGGCGCCGATCGGCGCGGTGACGCTGATGATCGGCTTCGAGGGCGCGGTGCGGATCACGGAGGCGGGCGGCGGCTGGGTGGACGTGGGCGCGACGGGCGGCGGCACCGTCGCGCCGCCGGCGCGGGCGCGCACCGTGGAGCTGCGGTCGGTGCTCTCGGGCCTGACCACGATGCCGGTGCTCGGCGAGCACGACGGGCGGCTCGCCGGGGTGGAGGTGCTGCTCACTCCGTGGGCGGCGTTCCGGATGCTCGACCTGCCGCTGCGTGAGCTGGCCGGGCGCCCGCTGGATCCGGACACATTGGGAGCGCTCCCTTCCGCTGCCGTGGCCCGGCTCGCCGACGGACTGGCCGGTGCTCCCGGCTGGCCGGCCCGGTTCCGGCTGCTCGACGCGACGCTGGGGCGGTGGCTGGAATCCGGTCCGCGCTGCGCGGACGGTACGGTCCGCGCCTGGCACGCGCTGTGCCACAGCGGCGGGGCTGTGCCGGTGACCGAACTCGCGGAGGAGGCCGGGTGGGGTGTGCGGCAGCTGGAGAACCGGTTCCGTGAGCAGATCGGGCTCAGCCCGAAGGCGGCCGCGCGGGTGCTGCGGTTGCAGCGGGCTCGGCGGCTGCTGTGCACGGGGAGCAGTCAGGCCGAGACCGCCTCGGTCTGCGGCTTCTACGACCAGGCGCATCTGAGCGGGGAGTTCAAGGCGATGACGGGGTGTACGCCGCGGGAGTTCGTGCGGGCCCACGGGAGGCCTCCGGCGGTTGATCGGTTGACGGGCGAAGCCACGAGCCTCCTACTGAGGCCGGGCCTGCCGTAGGGGGCCCGCACCCTTCATCGCCGCCGCGCGCATCCTTGGCCGGCCGGTGCGAACGCCCGCGCCGTAGGCATGCGCGTTCGCCTCGCGCCTGCGTCCCGGTGGGGCTTCTCGCGCCCCGCGGCGAAGCCGCTGATGGATGCGGCCCCGCGCCCCTGAGAGCGCACTCCGTGCGCCTTCAGGGGCGCCCGACCAAGTGCGGGCCGATACAGGCTCATGCCCCCTGGGCGCAGTGGTTCATGCGTGCGCGGTGCGTCCTCTTTGCATCATTCGCGTCACAAAAGCACCCTTCGTGTCACGCATGTCAGCCCTACGCGGGTTCTGCGTCACAGGCGTCACACAGGCCCTCCCTTCCTCACGGGCCCCCTCGTTCTCCGGGGACAGGGTGGGTGATCGTCGGCGGACACCCCCGCGCCGCCGCGTCGCCCGTCAGGGAGGAGCCACCATGACCGACCACCGGCTCTGGTCGTACAAGGACATCGCCGCGCACATCCGGGTGCAGCCCGACACCGTCCGCTCGTACCGCAAACACGGGCTGCTGCCGCCGCCCGACCACGTCGAGGGCGGCAAGCCCTACTGGTACGCCGACACCGTGCGGGCCTGGGTGGCCTCCCGTCCGAGGAACCGGGGCCGGTCCCTGGACTGAACCCCGCTGCGCCGGGCCGCCGTTCTGCGGCCCGGCGGACCCCTGCATAGGATTCGGGCAAATCACCCCATCCGGTGCGAGGGAGCCCGCCGTGACTCACCCCCAGCCCCCGGGATCCCCCCAGGCCCGCATCCCGCGGCAGCCGCCCCCGCCGGGCCCCCAGGTCAGGGCCGGCCTGTGGAAGCGCTGCCTGTGGGGCGGCCTGACGCTGTGGGTGCTGACCGCGCTGGTCACGTACGCCACCAAGAACACGACGCTGCTCCCCACCCTCATCCTGCTCGGCAGCTTCCTCGTCCCGGCGGTCTTCGTGCTGTGGGCGTACGAGCGGCACGGCCGCGATCTGGGCGTGCACCTGATCCTGGGCTGCTTCCTGGTGGGCGGCGTGCTCGGCGTCCTGGGCGCGTCGGTCATGGAGTACTACCTGCTGCACCCCTCCCTCTGGATCTTCGTGGGCGTCGGCCTGATCGAGGAGGCGGTCAAGCTCCTCGCCCTCATGTACGTGCTGCGCCGGTACCCGCACATCCGCGGACTGCGCGCGGGTCTCGTGCTGGGCGCGACGGTCGGCTTCGGCTTCGCGGCGTTCGAGAGCGCGGGGTACGCGTTCAACGCGGCGGTCACCATGAAGGGCATCGACCTGCGCTCCCTGCTGGAGACGGAGGTGCTGCGCGGACTGCTCGCTCCGTTCGGGCACGGCCTGTGGACGGCGATCGCCGGGGCCGCGCTGGTCGCGTTCCGTCGCCCGAACGGCCGCTACCGTTTCGCCGCGCCCGTCGTCACGACGTACCTCGGCGTCTCCCTGCTGCACGCGCTGTGGGACTCGATGCACGGGATCGCCCTCTGGCTCGTCGCCCGCATCACGGGCGCCGGCCTGGACCCCGCGCTGTTCGCCCAGGGCTACATGCCCGATCCCACCGCCACGCAGGAGCATCTGTTCACGTTGTTCTCGGTCGGAGGCCTGGCCGCGGTCTCGCTCTTCGGCATCGGCTGGGCGCGTTCACTCGCGCGTCGCGACCCCTCTTGGAAAAATACCCCCTAGGGGTATACAGTCGGGGACGTCAGGAGGCGCCGGGGACATCCCGGCCCCCTTCCGACGCACACCCATCGAGGCATTCCGAGGAGAACGACATGAGCGCCCAGACCGAGCTCCCCCAGATCGGCTCCGAGACGTCCGGTTCCTGCTGCGGCGGCTCCTGCCACACGGACGCCGCGGCCCCGGCCGCCGAGGGCGCCGTCACCACCGTCTACCAGGTCAAGGGCATGACCTGTGGCCACTGCGAGGGTGCGGTCTCCAGCGAGATCTCCGAGATCGCCGGCGTCGCCTCCGTCACCGCGGTCGCCTCCACCGGCCAGGTCACCGTGGTCTCCGCCGCCCCGCTCGACGAGGAGGCCGTCCGCGCCGCCGTCGACGAGGCGGGCTACGAGCTGGTCTGACCGCTCACCACTTCGGGGGCCGGGGACATCCCCGGCCCCCGCGCCGTACGCTCGACAGCACCATGACGGACGTACCACCTCTCGACGCACCGCCGCCGCTGACCGAGATCGGCCTCTCCATCGGCGGCATGACCTGCGCGTCCTGCTCCTCGCGCATCGAGCGCAAGCTCAACCGCATCGAGGGCGTCACCGCGACGGTCAACCTCGCGACCGAACGGGCGAGGATCTCCTACGCCCCCGAGGTCACCCCCGACCTGCTGATCACCACGATCACCGGACTGGGGTACACGGCGACCCCGGACGAGACCGCCGCCGAGAGCGCGGCGGACGACTCCGGGGCCCAGCGGCCCGAGGCGAGCGGCTCCCGTGACGCCGCTCTGCGACGGCGCCTGGTCACGGCCGCCGTCCTGACCGTCCCGGTGATCGCGCTCTCCATGATCCCGGCCCTCCGGTTCCCCGGCTGGGACTGGCTCGCCCTGGCCCTCGCGACCCCCGTGGTGCTGGGCTGCGGCGCCGGCTTCTACCGGGCCGCCTGGACGAACGCCCGCCACGGCGCGGCCACGATGGACACCCTGGTCTCCCTCGGCACCCTCGCCGCGTACGGCTGGTCCCTGTGGGCGCTGGTCTCCGGCACCTCCCACACGTACCTGGAAGTCGCCGCGGGCGTCGTCACGTTCATCCTGCTCGGCCGGTACCTGGAGTCCCGCGCCAAGCGGAGCGCGGGCGCCGCCCTGCGCAGCCTGCTCGAACTCGGCGCGAAGGACGTCGCCGTGCTCGCCCCGGACGGCACCGAGACCCGGATCCCCGCGGACCGGCTGCGCCCCGGCGACCGGTTCGTCGTACGGCCCGGCGAGAAGATCGCGACGGACGGCACGGTCGTCGACGGTCACTCGGCCGTCGACGCCTCCCTGCTCACGGGCGAGTCCGTGCCGGTCGACGTGGGCGTCGGCGACGCCGTGACCGGCGCGACCGTCAACGCGGGCGGCCGCCTCGTCGTCGAGGCCACCCGGGTCGGCGCCGACACCCAGCTGGCCCGCATGGCGAAGCTCGTCGAGGACGCGCAGACCGGCAAGGCGAAGGTGCAGCGGCTCGCGGACCGGATCTCGGCGGTGTTCGTCCCCGCCGTGCTGGTCATCGCGCTCGGCACCCTCCTCGTCCGGCTCCTCGTGACGGACGACGTCACCGGCGCGTTCACCGCGGCCGTCGCCGTCCTGATCATCGCCTGCCCCTGCGCGCTCGGCCTGGCCACGCCGACCGCGCTGATGGTCGGCACGGGACGCGGCGCCCAGCTCGGCATCCTGATCAAGGGCCCGGAGGCGCTGGAGTCGACGCGCGCCGTCGACACGGTCGTCCTGGACAAGACCGGAACGGTCACCACCGGCCGGATGACGCTCGACGCCGTGCACACCGCCGAGGGCGTCGGCGAGAAGGAACTGCTGCGGCTCGCGGGGGCCGTGGAGCACGCCTCCGAGCATCCCGTGGGGCGCGCGGTCGCCGCCGGGGCCGCCGACCGCGCGGGCGAACTGCCGCCGGTCACGGGCTTCGCGAACGTGCCGGGGCTCGGCGTGCGCGGCACCGTCGAGGGGCACGCGGTGCTCGTCGGCCGTGAGGGGCTGCTCGCCGACGCCGGGATCGCGGTGCCGGCCGCGCTCACCGAGGCACTGGGTGCCGCGCGGGCGACGGGTGGCACGGCGGTCCTCGTCGCCTGGGACGGGGCGGCCCGCGGCGTGCTGGCCGTCACCGACGCGGTCAAGGACACCAGCGCGGAGGCCGTCGAGCGGCTGCGGGCGCTCGGGCTGACCCCGGTGCTGCTGACCGGGGACGGCCGGGCCGCCGCCGAGTCCGTGGCCTGCGCCGTGGGCATCGCGCCGCAGGACGTGATCGCGGAGGTGCTGCCGCAGGACAAGGTCGCGGTGATCGAGCGGCTGCGGGCCGAGGGCCGTACGGTCGCGATGGTCGGCGACGGGGTCAACGACGCGGCGGCGCTGGCCACGGCGGATCTGGGGCTCGCGATGGGCACCGGGACGGACGCGGCGATCGAGGCCGGAGATCTGACGCTGGTGCGCGGCGACCTGCGGGTCGCGGCCGACGCCATCCGGCTCTCCCGGCGCACCCTCGCCACGATCAAGGGCAATCTGTGCTGGGCCTTCGGCTACAACGTGGCCGCGCTGCCGCTGGCCGCCGCGGGGCTGCTCGACCCGATGATCGCGGGGGCGGCCATGGCCTGCTCCTCGGTTTTCGTGGTCACCAACAGTCTGCGGCTGCGCCGGTTCGGCTGACCGGGGACCGATCCGTCAGTTCTGTCCCACACAGTCTGGACCTGCACACAATCCACACGGCACAATTGCAGCACCCTCACACTGGGGCTCGGGTTCGCAAATCGGGTCCCTTGTGAACGCACGGGACAAATGCAAGAGACGTAGATCACATCGATCCCAACGTAACCCTTTGCAGGTCTCGTGAGTCTAAGGAGGCGATGCAGAAACGTCTTGGGGGGCGTTTCCGTATCGAGCGGGTTTGTCTTGGGGGACGAACCCGACTGCGTTGGCCGGGGCACGCGCACCGGGGAGCTTGAGCGGCCCACCCGTGCGTGCGTGTTCCCGGCAGCCGACGCGGACACCTGGACGCCCGGCCGGATCCCGTGGGGGGAATCCGCACCGGGACATGGAAAGCGCCCCGACTGCCGGCCCGTGGGGGGACCGACAGCGGGGCGCTTTCTGCTGCCCGCCTCACCGGAGACCGGTGCGAGAGCGCCCTGCAAGGGGCGCGGGGCCGTTCCGATCGGCGACTCCGTCGCGGGGTGCGACCGGCCGCGACGAACGGAACGCCGAAGGCCGGCCGCCACGCCCTACGGCGAGACGAACCGGCCTCTGGAAGCGGAGCGACTCAGCGCTCTTCGACGGGGATGAAGTCCCGCTCGACCACGCCGGTGTAGATCTGGCGCGGACGGCCGATGCGCGAACCCGGCTCCTTGATCATCTCGTGCCACTGGGCGATCCAGCCCGGCAGCCGGCCGAGGGCGAACAGGACCGTGAACATCTCGGTCGGGAAGCCCATGGCCCGGTAGATCAGACCCGTGTAGAAGTCCACGTTCGGGTAGAGGTTGCGCGAGACGAAGTAGTCGTCGGAGAGCGCGTGCTCCTCCAGCTTGAGCGCGATGTCGAGCAGCTCGTCGGACTTGCCGAGCGCGGACAGCACGTCGTGGGCCGCGGCCTTGATGATCTTGGCGCGCGGGTCGAAGGACTTGTACACCCGGTGGCCGAAGCCCATCAGGCGGACGCCCTCTTCCTTGTTCTTCACCTTGCGGATGAAGGAGTCGACGTCGCCGCCGTTGGCCTGGATGCCCTCGAGCATCTCCAGGACCGACTGGTTGGCGCCACCGTGCAGCGGACCCCACAGGGCGGAGATGCCCGCGGAGATCGACGCGAACATGTTGGCCTGCGACGAGCCGACCAGACGCACGGTGGACGTCGAGCAGTTCTGCTCGTGGTCCGCGTGCAGGATCAGCAGCTTGTCCAGCGCCGAGACGACGACCGGGTCGAGGTCGTACTCCTGCGCGGGCACGGAGAACGTCATGCGCAGGAAGTTCTCGACGTAGCCCAGGTCGTTGCGCGGGTAGACGAACGGGTGACCGACGGACTTCTTGTACGCGTAGGCCGCGATCGTCGGAAGCTTGGCGAGCAGGCGGACCGTCGAGAGGTGGCGCTGCTTCTCGTCGAAGGGGTTGTGGCTGTCCTGGTAGAACGTGGACAGCGCGGACACCACGGACGACAGCATGGCCATCGGGTGGGCGTCGCGCGGGAAGCCCTTGTAGAAGTTCTTGACGTCCTCGTGCAGCAGGGTGTGCTGCGTGATCTCGCTCTTGAAGGTCGCGAGCTCGTCGACGGTCGGAAGCTCGCCGTTGATCAGCAGGTACGCCACCTCGAGGAAGGTGGAACGCTCGGCCAGCTGCTCGATCGGGTAGCCGCGGTAGCGCAGGATGCCCTGCTCGCCGTCCAGGTAGGTGATCGCGGATTTATAGGCGGCCGTGTTGCCGTATCCGCTGTCGAGGGTCACCAGTCCTGTCTGGGCCCGGAGCTTCCCGATGTCGAAGCCCTTGTCGCCGACGGTGCTGTCGATCACCGGGTAGGTGTACTCGCCATCGCCGTACCGCAGTACTACAGAGTTGTCGCTCACGTCATCCCTCACCGACGTAGTGCCTCTTCTTCGAGGTGCCCTGACTGCCTCTACCATCCCCCACTTGGCCCACCAGAGTGCACTCGGGGTCGACCATTGGGCCTAATGGCGGCACTGGGTGCCACCAACCTTCTCATCCTGCCCCCTTCGCCCTGGTTCCGGAAGGGGGCTGTGACCTTCCCGACGAATTTGATCGATCAAACTCTTTGAAGGTTCCCGCCGGAGAGCCGGAAATCGAGCGCCGTGTACCGCTTTCCGGCAGAAACCGTACGTACCGCCTGCCCGAGGGCCTTGCGTGAGCCGACGAGCACGACCAGTCTCTTCGCGCGGGTCACCGCTGTGTAGAGAAGATTCCTCTGGAGCATCATCCATGCCCCGGTCGTGACCGGAATCACCACACACGGATACTCACTTCCCTGCGAACGGTGGATCGTCACGGCGTAGGCGTGCGCGAGTTCGTCGAGTTCGTCGAAGTCGTAGGGGACCTCCTCGTCCTCGTCGGTCAGGACGGTGAGGCGCTGCTCGTCCGCGTCGAGCGAGGTGACGACGCCGACCGTGCCGTTGAACACGCCGTTCGCCCCCTTTTCATAGTTGTTCCTGATCTGGGTGACCTTGTCGCCCACGCGGAAGACGCGGCCGCCGAAGCGCTTCTCGGGGAGCTCGGGGCGGCCCGGGGTGATCGCCTGCTGGAGCAGTCCGTTCAGCGTGCCCGCGCCGGCCGGGCCCCGGTGCATCGGCGCGAGGACCTGCACGTCGCGGCGCGGGTCGAGGCCGAACTTGGCGGGGATGCGCCGCGCGGCCACGTCCACGGTGAGCCGGCCCGCCTCCTCGGTGTCCTCCTCGACGAAGAGGAAGAAGTCCTTCAGGCCCTGGGTGAGCGGGGGCGTGCCCGCGTTGATCCGGTGGGCGTTCATGACCACGCCGGATTCCTGCGCCTGGCGGAACACCTGCGTCAGCCGGACGGCGGGCACCGGGCCGCCCTCGGCGAGCAGATCGCGCAGCACCTCGCCCGCGCCGACGCTCGGCAGCTGGTCCACGTCCCCCACGAACAGCAGATGGGCGCCGGGCGGGACGGCCTTCACCAGCTTGTTCGCCAGCAGCAGGTCGAGCATGGAGGCCTCGTCGACGACGACCAGGTCCGCGTCGAGCGGCCGGTCCTTGTCGTACGCGGCGTCGCCGCCGGGCTTCAGCTCCAGGAGCCGGTGGACGGTCGAGGCCTCGGCGCCGGTCAGCTCGGCGAGGCGCTTCGCGGCGCGTCCGGTCGGGGCGGCGAGCAGCACCTTGGCCTTCTTGGCGCGGGCCAGCTCCACCACGGACCGTACGGTGAACGACTTGCCGCAGCCGGGGCCGCCGGTCAGCACGGCGACCTTCTGGGTCAGGGCGAGCCGCACCGCCTCCTCCTGCTCGGGCGCGAGCGTGGCCCCGGTCCGCTGCGCGAGCCAGGCCAGCGCCTTGTCCCAGACCACGTCCCGGAACGCGGGCATCCGGTCCTCGCCGGTCCGCAGCAGGCGCTGGACCTGGGCGGACAGCGACAGCTCGGCGCGGTGGAACGGGACGAGGTAGACGGCCGTGACCGGCTGCCCGTCCTCCCCCGGCACCCGCTCCCGGACGACACCGGGCTCCTCTCCGCTCTCCTCGTCGGGCTCGGCGAGCGCGGCGAGGCACTCGATGACGAGGCCGGTGTCGACCTGGAGCAGCTTCACCGCGTCGGTGATCAGCCGCTCCTCGGGCAGGAAGCAGTGCCCCTGGTCCGTGGACTGCGACAGCGCGTACTGGAGTCCCGCCTTGACGCGCTCCGGGCTGTCGTGCGGGATGCCGACGGCCTGGGCGATGCGGTCGGCGGTGAGGAAGCCGATGCCCCAGACGTCTGAGGCGAGCCGGTACGGCTGGTTCTTCACGACGCCGATCGAGGCGTCGCCGTACTTCTTGTAGATCCGCACGGCGATCGACGTGGAGACCTCGACCGACTGGAGGAAGACCATCACTTCCTTGATGGCCTTCTGCTCCTCCCAGGCGTCGGCGATCTTCTTGGTGCGCTTGGGACCGAGGCCCGGCACCTCGATCAGCCGCTTGGGGTCCTGCTCGATGATGTCGAGGGTGTCGAGACCGAAGTGCTGGGTGATCCGGTCAGCGAAGACCGGACCGATGCCCTTGACCAGGCCCGAGCCCAGGTAGCGGCGGATGCCCTGGATGGTGGCGGGCAGGATCGTCGTGTAGTTCTCCACATGGAACTGCTTGCCGTACTGGGGGTGCGAGCCCCAGCGGCCCTCCATCCGCAGCGACTCCCCGGCCTGCGCGCCGAGCAGCGCGCCGACGACGGTCAGCAGATCGCCGCCGCCCCGGCCGGTGTCCACGCGCGCGACGGTGTACCCGGTCTCCTCGCTGGCGAAGGTGATCCGCTCCAGGACACCTTCCAGGACCGCCATGGGGTGTGCCACCGACGCTTGGTTGGACATGCGTCGACCGTAGCGGGCGGCTGTGACAGCGCGGGACGGGACCGGTGAACACACCCGCCTGCGCCGGGTCAGACCGCTACGACGTGGACGTCCCTCGGGGACAACGTCTCGAGGCAGGCATGAATGTCCTCCGGGTCGCTCGTGAAGATCACGGCGCTGCCGTGGCGCATGGCGGCCAGGC
Organism: Streptomyces sp. NPDC059524; assembly: GCF_042749255.1. Lineage (NCBI taxonomy): Bacteria > Bacillati > Actinomycetota > Actinomycetes > Kitasatosporales > Streptomycetaceae > Streptomyces > Streptomyces sp. NPDC059524. Next base: position 20,155 of record NZ_JBHYTK010000057.1, read on the forward strand.
AGACCCAGGCGTCCACGGCGTCCGGGCGCTTCTTGGGCGGGAGGGGCGCAGCCCCCAAGGCCGTTCCGACACGTCGCCAGTCGGCGAGGTCCGGGCCCGCGGTGCAGGGCAGGCATTCCGGGCGTCCGGCCCTCGTCTCCCGCATCGGCGGTTCGGAGGACCGGGCCTGGGGGACGACGCAGTCCTTGAGCAGGCCCGACATGGCGTGCACCAGCGCCGGGCGGGGGCGCCACACCTGCGCGAGCACCGGGCCGAGGACGAGCGCACGGTGCGGGGCGCCCCGCAGCCCCTCGTGGAGTGCCACGGCCTTGGCCTTCCGGTCCGCCAGCGCGATGAGCATGCCCGTGTCGTAGACCGGCACGCGAGGGCTCACGCGACCCGCCCCTGTTCGCTCCCGTGCGCCTGCATGCCGTGCACCAGGGCCAGGGCTTCCTCGACCTCGCGGCGCTCCTGCTCGGTCAGCTCCGCGCCGCCCGGGACAGGCTCGTCCGCCAGCGCCCCGGCGTCCCGCTCCGCCTGCGCGATGAGCTGGTCGACCTCGCCGAACTGGGCCTCTATGGCGTCGGTCTCCGTCATCTGCCGCGTCGCGGCGTGCACCAGGTAGGCCGAGACGTCCATGCCGACGCGCTCGGCATGCCGCCTGATCCGCTCGGCCTGCTCCTTTTCGAGGCTGATGCTGATGCGTGTCTTCGCCATACCGCCATCGTATGACGCGTATTACGACCCTTCAAGCGCCCTGCGAGATCCCTAGGAGATCCCGCCCATCGGCTCCGGGTCCACCCGAAGCGGGGTGCCCCAGACGCGTACGACCTCGTAGTCCGTGAACTCGTGGACCAGCCGGTACGCCATCGCCGCGTCCGGGCGGCGCCGCTGCGCCGCCAGATAGAGGTCGGCCTCGCGGCGGTCGTGGCGCGGGGTGCCGCACAGCTGCCAGACCTGACCGGTCCACATCTCGGGGATCCAGCGCTGCTGCGGCTGCGGCCGCTCCTCACGGGTGCCGTAGCGCGACACGACGGGCTGCTGGTCGGCGCGGGCCGGGGCCGGCCCACCGCCGTACTCGGCGCGGCGCGCCTGCCGCCGCCGCGTCTCGCAGAGCAGGCACAGATCGGGCGCGGACTCGTCGACCGCGCCGTACGGGTGCTGCGCGCAGCGGGTCGTGGGCGCGGAGCCGGAGACCGTGTCGTCGAGCAGCTCCAGGGCCCGCTTCACATCGCCCCGCACCTCGTGGAGCTTGGCGTCCGACGCCTCCGCGGTGAGGGTCTCGCCGTGCTCGCCCAGGACCCGCAGGGCGCGGCCGAGTGCGGTGAGCTGCGCGTGGTTCACGGTCGGCTCGCTCCTTCTGCGTCTTCCATCAGATCCGCCCTCCACCATCGCACGCCGCACCGACAACCCCCCGCCCCCGACCCGGGCCGCCCGGACCCCACCCCGGCGCCCGCCACATCACGATCCGGTCACGACAACCGGAACCCCCCTTGTCAGCGACCCGTGTAATCGATTCCAATCCCTCATGTAATCGATTCCATGCACATGTGCGCCCACCCCACCGCACATGAGCCCCGCAGCCACAAGGAGGTGGCCCGCGATGGCGAGCATCAAGGACGTCGCGGCCGCGGCCGGAGTCTCGGTCGCCACGGTCTCCCGCGTCCTGAACAGCCACCCGTCGGTCAGCCCGGACGCCAGGACGCGCGTGCTGGCCGCCGTGGAGTCGCTCGGCTACCGGCCCAACGCCGTGGCCCGCTCCCTGCGCACCGACCAGACCCGCACCCTCGGCCTGGTCATCAGCGACGTGCTGAACCCGTACTTCACCGAGCTGGCCCGCTCCGTCGAGGAGGAGGCCCGCGCCCTCGGCTACAGCGTGATCATCGGGAACGCCGACGAGCGCCCCGACCTCCAGGACCACCACGTCCAGAACCTGCTGGACCGCCGCGTCGACGGCCTCCTGGTCTCCCCGACGGACGGCGGCTCCCCGCTGATGCTGGCCGCGGCCCGCGCCGGCACCCCGATGGTCTTCGTCGACCGCTGGATCCCCGGCGTGGACGTACCGGTCGTGCGCTCCGACGGCCGCGCCGCGATCCGCGACCTCGTGGCCCATCTGCACGGCCTCGGCCACCGCCGCCTCGCGATCATCGCGGGCCCGGCCGCGACGACCACCGGCAGCGAGCGCGTCGCCGCCTTCCGCGAGGCACTCGCCCCGTACGACATCGCGCTGCCGGACGCGTACATCGGGCAGGGCGACTTCCAGGCCGACAGCGGGCGCCGGGTGACGGAGGGGTTCCTCGACCTGGCCCAGCCCCCGGAGGTCGTGTTCGCCGCCGACAACCTGATGGCGCTCGGCGCGCTCGACGCGATCCGCGCGCGCGGGCTGCGCGTCCCGGACGACATCGCTCTCGCCGCGTTCGACGACATCCCCTGGTTCGTACACACCGCGCCGCCCGTCACCGCGATCGCCCAGCCGACCAAGGAGCTGGGCCGGGCCGCCGTCCGCGCCCTGATCGACCGCATCGAGGGCCGCACCCCGGAGTCGGTGACCCTGCCCGCCCACCTCGTCGCACGGGAGTCCTGCGGCGAGTCCCCCCAGTCCCCCCACCCGCTGACCTCGATGGAGAGGAGCCCCAGGTGAAACCGGACCGCAACCCGGACGAGTTGCTGCGCATCGAGGGAATCCGCAAGACGTTCCCCGGCGTCGTCGCGCTCGACAGCGTCGACTTCGACCTGCGCCGCGGCGAGGTGCACGTCCTGCTCGGCGAGAACGGAGCCGGCAAGAGCACGCTGATCAAGATGCTCTCCGGCGCCTACACGCCGGACGCCGGACGGATCACCGTGGGCGGCGACGAGGTCCGCGTGCACGGCGCGCAGGACGCCGAGAAACTGGGCATCGCCACGATCTACCAGGAGTTCAACCTCGTCCCCGACCTGACGGTCGCCGAGAACATCTTCCTGGGACGCCAGCCGCGCCGCTTCGGGATCATCGACCGCAAGAAGATGGAGCGCGACGCCGAGGCGCTCCTCGCGCGCGTGGGCGTGCACGTGTCGCCCCGCGCGCGCGTCCGCGAACTGGGCATCGCCCGCCTGCAGATGGTGGAGATCGCGAAGGCGCTGAGCCTGGACGCCCGCGTCCTGATCATGGACGAGCCGACGGCCGTGCTGACCTCCGAGGAGGTCGAGAAGCTGTTCGCGATCGTGCGGCAGCTGCGCGAGGACGGCGTCGGGATCGTCTTCATCACGCACCACCTGGAGGAGATCGCCGCGCTCGGCGACCGCGTCACCGTCATCCGCGACGGCCGCAGCGTCGGCCAGGTCCCGGCGTCGACGCCCGAGGACGAGCTGGTCCGGCTCATGGTGGGCCGCTCCATCGAGCAGCAGTACCCGCGCGAGCGGCCCGACACCGGCGGCGCGCTGCTGAAGGTGGAGGGGCTGACCCGGGACGGCGTCTTCCACGACGTGAGCTTCGAGGTGCGGGCCGGTGAGGTCGTCGGCATCGCCGGGCTCGTCGGCGCCGGGCGCACCGAGGTGGTCCGGGCCGTGTTCGGCGCGGACCCGTACGACGGCGGCTCGGTGGAGGTGGCCGGTTCCCGGCTGCCGCGCCACGACGTGAACGCGGCGATGGCCGCGGGCGTCGGCCTCGTGCCCGAGGACCGCAAGGGCCAGGGTCTCGTCCTCGACCAGTCGGTGGAGGAGAACCTCGGGCTCGTCACACTGCGGTCCGCCTCGCGCGGCGGCTTCGTCGACCGCAAGGGGCAGCACACCGCCGCCGAGCGGATCGCCGGCCGGCTGGGCGTGCGGATGGCCGGGCTCGGCCAGCACGTGCGCACGCTGTCCGGCGGCAACCAGCAGAAGGTCGTCATCGGCAAGTGGCTGCTCGCCGACATCCGGGTGCTGATCCTCGACGAGCCGACCCGCGGCATCGACGTGGGCGCCAAGGTCGAGATCTACCAGCTGATCAACCAGCTGACCGCCGCCGGGCACGCCGTGCTCATGATCTCCAGCGATCTGCCCGAGGTGCTCGGCATGAGCGACCGCGTGCTCGTGATGGCGCAGGGCCGCATCGCCGGTGAACTCGCCGCCGAGGACGCCACCCAGGACTCCGTGATGGCGCTCGCCGTCAGCACCCCGACCGCCGTCTCCCCCACCACCCCGGACCTCGAAGAGGAGGGCTCCCGTGACCCCCGCAAGCACTGAAACGCTCAAGAACGACAAGAGCACGGCCAAGAGCGGCGGGGGCCTGCTGCGGCTGCTCCTCGACAACGGCGCGCTGACCGCGCTCGTCGTCCTGGTCGTCGTGATGTCGCTGCTCTCCGGCGACTTCCTGACCACCACGAACCTGCTGAACGTCGGCGTCCAGGCCGCCGTCACCGCGATCCTCGCCTTCGGCGTCACCTTCGTCATCGTGTCGGCGGGCATCGACCTGTCGGTCGGTTCGGTCGCCGCGCTGTCCGCGACCGTCCTCGCCTGGGCGGCGACGAACGAGGGCGTCCCGGTGCCGATAGCGGTGCTCCTCGCCGTCGTCACCGGCCTGGCCTGCGGCTTCGTCAACGGCGCGCTGATCGCGTACGGGAAGCTGCCGCCGTTCATCGCGACGCTCGCCATGCTGTCGGTGGGCCGCGGTCTGTCGCTGGTGATCTCGCAGGGCTCCCCGATCCCGTTCCCGGACTCGGTCTCGCGGCTCGGTGACACCCTGGGCGGCTGGCTGCCCGTACCGGTCATCGTGATGGTCGTCGTCGGCGTCGTCACCGCGGTCGTGCTCGGCCGCACCTTCATCGGCCGCTCGATGTACGCGATCGGCGGCAACGAGGAGGCGGCCCGCCTGTCCGGGCTGCGCGTGCAGCGGCAGAAGCTCGTCATCTACGGCCTGTCCGGTCTGTTCGCGGCCGTCGCCGGCATCGTCCTCGCCTCCCGCCTGTCCTCCGCGCAGCCGCAGGCCGCGCAGGGGTACGAGCTGGACGCGATCGCCGCCGTCGTCATCGGCGGCGCCTCGCTCGCCGGTGGTGTCGGCAAGGCGTCGGGCACGTTCATCGGCGCGCTGATCCTCGCGGTGCTGCGCAACGGTCTCAACCTCCTGTCGGTGTCCGCGTTCTGGCAGCAGGTCGTCATCGGTGTCGTCATCGCGCTGGCCGTCCTGCTCGACACGGTGCGCCGCAAGGCGGGCGCGACCCCGACCGCGGCCGGCACCGGCGCGGGCGGACCGCGGCAGAAGGCTCAGTACGTCATCGCGGCCGTCGTCGCGGCGGCGATCGTCGGCGGGCTCGCGCTGTGGAACAACGGCACGTCGTCCGGCGGCAAGAAGGACCTGCGGATCGGCATGGCCGTCTCCACGCTCAACAACCCGTTCTTCACGGAGATGCGGGCCGGCGCGCAGGCCGAGGCGGAGAAGGAGGGCGTGAAGCTGACCGTCACCGACGCGCAGAACGACGCCTCGCAGCAGGCCAACCAGCTGCAGAACTTCGCGAGCGGCGGCATGAGCGCGGTCATCGTGAACCCGGTCGACTCCGACGCCGTCGGCCCGGCCGTGCGCGGCGCCAACAAGGCGGACATCCCCGTCGTCGCCGCCGACCGCGGCGTGAACAAGGCGAAGACCACGACGCTCGTCGCCTCCGACAACGTCGCGGGCGGCAGGCAGGCCGCGCGGACGCTCGCCGGCAAGCTCGGCGGCAAGGGCGAGATCGTCATCCTCCAGGGCCAGGCCGGCACGTCCGCGAGCCGTGAGCGCGGCGCCGGGTTCGCCGCGGGCATCAAGGAGTTCCCGGGCATCAAGGTCGTCGCCAAGCAGCCCGCGGACTTCGACCGCACCAAGGGCCTGGACGTCATGACGAACCTGCTCCAGTCGCACCCGGACATCGACGGCGTGTTCGCCGAGAACGACGAGATGGCGCTCGGCGCGGTCAAGGCGCTCGGCGCGAAGGCCGGAAAGTCCGTCGACGTCGTCGGTTTCGACGGCACCCCGGACGGCATCGAGGCCGTCGAGGCGGGCACCCTGTACGCGTCGGTCGCCCAGCAGCCGCGCGAACTCGGCAAGATGGCGGTGCAGAACGCGATCGAGGCGGCGCAGGACGAGAAGATCCCGTCCGCGGTGAAGGTCCCGGTGAAGGTCGTGACGTCGAAGAACGTCGCCGCCTTCAAGTGACCTCCGCGCCACCGATCTTCGAGTGACCTCAGGGAGAGGCTCAGCATGAACTCGTACGACCTGCTCGTGGTCGGCTCGGCCAACGCGGACCTCGTGGTCGGCGTCGAGCGGCGGCCCGGTGCCGGGGAGACCGTCCTCGGTTCCGACCTGGTCGTCCACCCGGGCGGCAAGGGCGCCAACCAGGCGGTCGCCGCGGCGCGGCTGGGCGCGCGCACGGCGCTGCTCGCGCGCGTCGGCGACGACGGGCACGGGCGGCTGCTGCGGGAGTCGATGGAGTCGGCGGGCGTGGACACGTCCGGCGTGCTGGTCGGCGGGGCGCCCACCGGCGTCGCGCTGATCACCGTCGACCCGTCCGGCGACAACTCGATCGTCGTGTCGCCGGGGGCGAACGGACGCCTCACGCCGGACGACGTGCGGGCGGCCCGCGAGCTGTTCGCGGCCGCGCCGGTCGTCTCGACCCTGCTGGAGATCCCGCTGGACACGGTCGCCGAGGTCGCGCGGTCGCTGGCCGACGGGGCCCGACTCGTCCTGAACCCGTCGCCGCCGGCGCCGCTGCCGGACGAGGTCCTCGCGGTGTGCGACCCGCTGATCGTCAACGAGCACGAGGCGGCCGTCATCCTCGGTACGGAGCCGGGGGCGACGCCCGAGGAGTGGGCGAAGGCGCTGCTGGAGCTCGGCCCGCGTTCGGTCGTCGTGACGCTGGGCTCCGAGGGCGCGCTGGTCGCGGACGCGTCGGGCTCGGCGCGGGTGCCGTCGGTGAAGGTCGAGGCCGTCGACACGACGGGCGCCGGTGACGCGTTCACGGCGGCCCTTGCGTGGCGGCTCGGCACCGGCGCCCCGCTCGCCGACGCGGCGGCCTACGCGGCGCGGGTCGGCGCGGCGGCCGTCACGAAGGAGGGCGCGCAGGCCTCGTACCCGACGGCGGACGAGGTGGCCGCGCTGTGAAGAAGGGCGGAATACTCAACCGCCACCTGGCGGGCGCCCTCGCCGAGCTGGGGCACGGGGACGGGGTCCTGGTGTGCGATGTCGGGATGCCGCTGCCGCAAGGGCCGCGGATCGTCGACCTCGCGTTCCGCGCCGGGGTGCCGTCGTTCGCCGAGGTGCTCGACGGGCTGCTGGAGGAGCTGGTCGTGGAGGCGGGCACGGCGGCGCACGAGGTGCGCTCCGCGAACCCGGCGGCGGCCGAGCTGCTGCGTGAGCACGTGCGGCCGCTGTCCTACGTCTCCCACGAGGAGCTGAAGGGGCTTGCGGCGGGGGCGCGGCTGATCGTGCGGACCGGGGAGGCTCGGCCGTACGCGAACGTGCTGCTGCGCTGCGGGGTCTTCTTCTAGCCGGGGTCGTCCGGGTACGTCATGAGCGCTGAGGGGCCCGGTCCGCGGACCGGGCCCCTCGGGCTCTCCCCTCCCCTGCGCCGGAACTTTCCTGGAAGTCCCCCCCGGGTCCCCCTCCAAAAGTTCCGACGCACGCTAGACCCGCCTTCGTGCCGGAAGGTTGTGCTCCCGGTACGAATTTCTTTGAAACCCGTACCGCGGCCGCTCCGGGTGCCGACAGGCCGGGGCGACCGTAGCGTTTGCGGCATGACCGAAGAATCGGGTGAGAAGCCGCTGGCCAGGGACGTCCTCGACGAGCTCGGCGACGAACGGCTCCAGGAGCTCGCGGGCCTGCTCGGCACGGACGCCTCGGGCGCGCACGAGGTCGTCGACGACACGGTGTCGGCGCTCTCCGGTGGTCTGCGGGAGCGGGCCGGGGAGGGCCCGGACGGGGCGGCCGAGGTGCAGGAGGCGTTCGCGGAGGCCCAGCAGCAGCCGCTCCAAGGGGCCTTCACACTCGGCGGCCTCGCCTCGGGCGGCCTGCTCGCCGGGCTCCTCTCCAAACTGAGCCGGCCGGTGGCCGACGCGGTCGCGAAGAAGACCGGGCTGCCTGTGGCGAACGTGACCCGGGGCATCGAGCTGCTGATCCCCGTGATCCTGGCCGTGCTCAGCAAGCGGGCGGGGCGCAAGCGCTGACCGGCCGGCCCGCCGCCAGGTCCAGCATGTCGAGCGTCGCGTCGGCGGCGCCGGTGACGACCGGGTCGTGGGTCGCGACGACGGTGACACAGCCGTGTTCGTGCGTGGTCCGCGCGATGAGGGCGGTCAGTTCGTCGGCGCGGGTCCGGTCGACGGCGGCCGTCGGCTCGTCGACCAGCAGGAGCTCGGGCTCGACGAGCAGCGCGCGGGCCAGCGCGACGCGTTGGCGTTCGCCGCCGGACAGCTGGTCGGGGCGGTGGCCGGTGCGGTGCCCGAGGCCGACGTCGTCGAGGAGTTCGCGGGCCCGGCCGCGCAGGGCACGGGGGCGCCGGCCGGAGAGCGAGGCGGCGGCGAGCAGTTGTTCCTCGGCGGTGAGCCCGGCGAGCAGGTTGCCGCTCTGGAACATGTAACCGATCCGGGTGCGGCGGGCGCGGGCGCGCTCCCGGTCGCCGAGGGTGGCCAGGTCCAGGTCGCCGAGCCGGACCTGTCCGGTGTCGGGCCGCAGCAGGGCGCCCGCGACGGCGAGCAGGGTGGACTTGCCGGAGCCGGAGGGGCCGACGAGGGCGGTGAGTTCGCCGGACCGGAACTCCGCGTCGACCTCGCGCAGGGCGGTCGTCCGGGAGGCTCCGCTGCCCAGGGTCACAGTGACGGCGGTGAGACGGAGGGTCATCGGGCTGCTCCCAGCATGGTCATCGGGTCGACGGTGGTGACCCGTCGCAGGGTGAGGGCGGAACCGGCCAGTCCGACGAGGACGACGGCGGCCATGGTCGTGCCGAGGGTGCCGGCGGGCAGGCTGAACGGCACCTGATCGCCGACGAGCGCGCCGACGCCCGCGGCGAGCGCCGCGCCGAGCGCGGCTCCCGCGGACACGACGATCGCGGCCTGCGTGAGGCTGTGGCCGAGCAGCCGGCGGCGGGAGGCTCCCATCGCGCGCAGCAGGGCGAGTTCGGGGGTCCGCTGGACGGTCCACACCGCGAAGAAGGACCCGACGACGAGCGGGGCGATGAGGAAGAGGAACGTCTGGATGGAGTTCATGGTGAGCCGCTCGCCGTCGTAGCCGGGGGCGGCGCCGAAGGCGGTCTCGAGCGGCACGGTCGCGGTGTGCAGCCGGCGGTCGGCGCCGGCCAGGCGTACGGGGCCGGACCCGTCCGGCGCCCGGAGCGCCATCGCGCTGTACTGGTCCGGGAGTTCGCCGGGGGAGGTCCGGGCTCCGGGGGTGGTGAAGCGCACGCGGCGCCAGGTGTCGGTCGTGACGTACGCGGCGGCGACGTGTCCGTACGAGGAGCGGCCCGTGGTACCGACGACCTTCAGGCGGATGCCGAGCCGGTCGACGGTGAGGGTGTCGCCGATCCGGACGCCGTCGTTCACGAGCTGCCGGGACACCACGACGCCCTCGGGGCCGCCCGCGGCCAGCGGTCTGCCGGTGTCGGCGCCCGGGTCGGTGAACGCGCCGGGCTCGACGCCGAACGCGGCGAGGTCGACCTCGGTGCCGCGGTCGGTCCGGCCGCGGGTCAGGGTGACCCCGAGCGGGCTGGCCTCGACGCCCTTCTCGTGCCTCCAGCCGTCGACGGTGTCGCGGTCGACGAGACCGCGGGCGAACTGGTCGGAGTCCGATCCGGCGGCGAAGGCGACGTGGGTCGCGGGCAGCCGGCGCAGCGCGGAGACGGTGTCGTCGCCGAGGCCGGTGGTGAATCCGGAGACGATGCCGACGAGGGCGGCGACGAGCACGACGACGCTGCCCATCAGCAGGAAACGGCCTCGGGCCGCTCTCAGTTCCAGCAGGGCGAGGTACACGGTGATCCTTCCGGTCCGGGGCGTGCCCGGGCATGGGTGAGTGTGCGCGCCCCCGGCGGGACTCTCTTAGGGACGCAGCGTCCCCAAGATAGATGATGGCGACGCAGCGTCCCCAACAGGGCCCGGCCCGGGTCCTACACTGACCGCGTGCCCCGGATCCAAGCCGCCTCAGTCGCCGACCACCGCGCCCACCAGCGGGCCGCGCTGCTGGACGCGGCGCGGGAGGTGCTCGCGGAGGGGGACGCGTCGCAGGTCACGTTCGCGGAGATCGCCCGGCGCACCGGGCTCGCGCGCAACAGCGTCTACAAGTACTTCGCCGACCGCGGCGAACTGCTCACCGAGGTCGTCCGGGAGTCCGCGCCGCGCTGGACGGCTCACATCCACGCCGCGCTGGAGGCGGCCGGGGACGCACCGCGGGACCGGATCGGCGCCTACGTCACGGCCCAACTGGAGCTGGTCCGCGACGGGGAGCACCGGATCGCGCAGGCGGTCGCGGACGCGGGGGACGCGGCGGCGCTGCGGGCGGGGGCCGGGGACGCGCACCGGGCCCTCCTCGACCCGTTGGTGCTGGCCCTGACCGAGCTGGGCGACGACACGCCGCTGCGGACGGCACGGCTGTTGCAGGGCGTCGTCAACGCGGCGACCACGGCGATCGAGTCCGGCGACGACTACGAGGCCGTCCGCCACCGAGCCGTAGCCCTGACCACGGCCTCCCTGACGGCCCTCCCCGACTAGCCCGGCCGGCCACCGCAAGGGGCCCCTGTGCGGCTCCGCCGCGCGGGCGCGAGCAACCACGACGACGGCGCACTCGACGACGATGCCCGCCCCGACGGCGGCGGCGCCGGGCGCGCACGACCGACGGCCCCGCAATGGGGCGCGGGGTCGAAAAAAGGCGCAGGGCAGACGGGCCCCGTCAGGGGCGCGGGGCTGTGTCCCTGTGCGGCTCCGCCGCGCGGGCGCGAGCAACCACGACGGCGGGGCGCCCGGCGACGATGTCCGGCCCCCACGGGGGGGGCGCCCCGCGTCCAGTCCTCAGCGTGCCCGCGCCACCTCCGCGAACCGGGACACCGTCTCCCGCAGAACCTCTCGTCCCTCCCGCTCCCACAGGCCGTCGTTGAAGAGCTCGACCTCGACCGGGCCCGTGTATCCGGCCTCCTCGACGTACCGCCACCACTGCGCCAGGTCCACGGCCCCGTCGCCGAGCTGCCCGCGGCCGTTCAGGACGCCGGCGGGCAGCGGGGTGACCCAGTCCGCGAGCTGGAAGCTCGCGATCCGTCCCGTCGCGCCCGCCCGGGCGATCTGCGCCGGGGCCGCCTCGTCCCACCACACGTGGTACGTGTCGACGCACACCCCCACCTGCTCCGCGGGAAACCGTTCCGCGATGTCGAGCGCCTGACCGAGCGTGGAGACGGCGCACCGGTCGGAGGCGAACATCGGGTGGAGCGGTTCGATGGCGAGCCGCACTCCGCGCTCACCGGCGTAGGGCGCCAGTTCGGCGATCCCGTCGGCGATCCGCTCGCGCGCCGCGACGAGGTCGCGGGACCCGGCGGGCAGCCCGCCCGAGACCAGCACCAGGACGTCCGCGCCGAGGACGGCGGCCTCGTCGACGGCCCGCTTGTTGTCGTCGAGGGCGGCCCGCCGCTCCGCGCCGTCGATCGCGGTGAGGAATCCGCCGCGGCAGTGCGTGGACACGGACAGCCCCGCGTCCCGCAGCAGCCCGGCCGCCTTCTCGACCCCGTACGCCTGCACGGGCTCGCGCCACGTGCCGACGTGCCGCACGCCCGATTCCACGCAGGCGTCGACGAGTTCGGGCAGTCCGAGCTGCTTGACGGTCATCTGGTTGATGGAGAAGAGGGGGTGGGCGGCTGCGGCCCCGGGCGCGGTCATCGGGTCACTCCGTACAGGGCGAGCAGCTGCTTCATCCGGGCCTCGGCGAGCCCCGGGTCGGGGAACAGGCCGAGCCCGTCCGCGAGTTCGTAGGCCTTCGCGAAGTGCGGGAGCGAGCGGGCGGACTGGAGCCCGCCGACCATCGCGAAGTGGTCCTGGTGCCCGGCGAGCCAGGCGAGGAACACGACACCGGTCTTGTAGAAGCGGGTCGGCGCCTGGAAGAGGTGCCGGGACAGTTCGACGGTCGGGTCGAGGAGCGCGCGGAACCCGTCCGTGTCTCCCTGGTCCAGTACGCGTACGGCGTGCGCGGCGAGCGGCCCGAGCGGGTCGAAGATGCCGAGCAGCGCGTGGCTGAAGCCGCGCGCGTCGCCGGCGATGAGCTCGGGGTAGTTGAAGTCGTCGCCGGTGTAGCAGCGCACGCCCTTGGGGAGTCTGCGGCGCAGTTCGACCTCGCGCCGCGCGTCGAGCAGCGAGACCTTGATGCCGTCGACCTTGTCCGGGTGCGCGGCGATGACCTCGAGGAAGGTCTCCGTGGCGGCGTCGAGGTCGGCGGAGCCCCAGTACCCGTCGAGCGCGGGGTCGAACATGGGGCCGAGCCAGTGCAGGACGACCGGTTCGGCGGCCTGGCGCAGCAGGTGCCCGTAGACGTCGAGGTAGTCCTCGGGGCCGCGGGCGACGGCGGCGAGCGCCCTGGACGCCATGAGGATCGCCTGCGCGCCCGTCCCCTCCACGAGCGCGAGCTGCTCCTCGTACGCGGACCTGACCTCGGCCAGGTCCTTCGGTACGGCGGTGAGCTGGTCGGTGCCGACGCCGCAGGCGATGCGCCCGCCGACGGCCCGCGCCTCGGCGGCGGACCGCTTGATCAGTTCGGCGGCGCCCGCCCAGTCCAGGCCCATGCCGCGCTGTGCGGTGTCCATGGCCTCGGCGACGCCGAGCCCGTGGGACCACAGGTGGCGGCGGAAGGCGAGGGTGGCGTCCCAGTCGACGGCGGCGGGGCCGTCGGGGCTGGTGTCGGCGAACGGGTCGGCGACGACGTGCGCGGCCGAGAAGACGACGCGGGAGGCGAGCGGGGCGCCGGTGTCGAGGGCGAGCGGGGTGGCGCGCGGCTCGTAGGCGCGCAACTCCCCCGCGCTGTCGGGCAGCTGGATCGTCACAGCGTGATCTCCGGAACGTCGACGCGGCGGCCCTCGGCGGAGGCCTTCAGGCCCAGCTCGGCGAGCTGCACACCGCGGGCGCCGGCCAGCAGGTCCCAGCGGTAGGGCGCGTCGGCGTAGACGTGCTTCAGGAAGAGCTCCCACTGCGCCTTGAAGCCGTTGTCGAACTCCTGGTTGTCCGGGACCTCCTGCCACTGGTCGCGGAAGGAGTAGGTGGCCGGGATGTCCGGGTTCCACACGGGCTTGGGGGTGGAACTGCGGTGCTGGGCGCGGCAGTTGCGCAGGCCGGCGACGGCCGAGCCCTCGGTGCCGTCGACCTGGAACTCGACGAGTTCGTCGCGGTTGACGCGCACCGCCCAGGAGGAGTTGATCTGCGCGATCGCGCCGCCGTCGAGCTCGAAGATGCCGTAGGCGGCGTCGTCGGCGGTGGCGTCGTAGGGCTTGCCGTTCTCGTCCCAGCGCTGCGGGACGTGCGTGGCGGTGAGCGCCTGCACGGAGGTGACGCGGCCGAACAGCTCGTGCAGCACGTACTCCCAGTGCGGGAACATGTCGACGACGATGCCGCCGCCGTCCTCGGAGCGGTAGTTCCAGCTGGGGCGCTGGGCCTCCTGCCAGTCGCCCTCGAAGACCCAGTAGCCGAACTCGCCGCGCACGGACAGGATCTGGCCGAAGAAGCCGCCGTCGATGAGCCGCTTCAGCTTGAGCAGGCCCGGCAGGAAGATCTTGTCCTGGACGACGCCGGACTTCACGCCGGCCGCCCGGGCGAGCCGGGCCAGTTCGAGCGCGCCGTCGAGGCCGGTCGCCGTCGGCTTCTCGGTGTAGACGTGCTTGCCGGCGGCGATCGCCTTCTTGAGGACCTCCTCGCGGCCGGAGGTCATCGCGGCGTCGAAGAAGATGTCGACGCTGTCGTCGGCGAGGACGGCGTCCACGTCGGTGGAGATGTTCGCCTCGTCGAGGCCGTGCTTCTCGGCGAGCGCCTCCAGGGCGTACGCGCGGCGGCCGAGAAGCACCGGCTCGGGCCACAGCACCGTGCCGTCGCCGAGGTCGAGCCCGCCCTGCTCGCGCAGCGCGAGGATCGAGCGGACGAGGTGCTGGCGGTAGCCCATGCGCCCCGTCACCCCGTTCATGGCGATGCGCACCGTCTTGCGTGTCACGTGAGTCCCTCCGTCGGGCGTGCGGTGCCTCGGCGACCGCATCTAGCAAGCGCTTTCTATACGAGGAGAAGCTAGCCTCTGCACAACCACTCGGACAAGAGCGGGTGCACGACCGATCCGAACCGACCCTGGACAGGCCACAGGCCGACGCCGACGGAGGCTGACTCGACGATGACCGTGACCCTGGCGGATGTGGCCGCCCGCGCACAGGTGTCCCCCGCCACCGTCTCGCGCGTCCTGAACGGCAACTATCCGGTGGCCGCCGCCACCCGCGAGCGCGTCCTGAAGGCCGTCGACGAACTGGACTACGTCCTCAACGGCCCGGGGTGCGCGCTCGCCCCCCCCCCGACCGCGCTCGGGGGGGTGGTGGGGAAACACAACACCCGCCC
>NZ_JBHYTK010000057.1:34669-45266 GCF_042749255.1 Streptomyces sp. NPDC059524
GCGCCCCCGCCAGACCCCCACACAGCCGGGGGCCCCCCCCCCCCGGGCGCCGCCGACTGCCGCCCCCCCCCAAACTGACCACCCACAACACCCGCCCGGGCCGCGCCCCCCCCGCCGCCACGTCCGACCTGGTCGGGGTTCTGGTCAACGACATCGCCGACCCGTTCTTCGGGATCATGGCCTCCGCCGTGCAGTCGGAGATCGTGGGCCCGGGCGGCCGCGCGGGCGGCGAGCGCCTCGCCGTCGTCTGCAACACGGGCGGCTCCCCCGAACGCGAGCTCACCTACCTCACCCTGCTGCAGCGCCAGCGTGCCGCCGCCGTCGTCCTCACCGGCGGCGCGATCGAGGACGAGGCCCATGTCGCGGCCGTCGCGGGCAAGCTGCGGCGCCTGTCGGAGGCGGGCACCCGCGTCGTCCTGTGCGGCCGCCCGCCGGTGCCCGGCACCGACGCGGTCTCCGTGACCTTCGACAACCGGGGCGGCGGCCGCGAACTGACCCGCCACCTGCTCTCCCTCGGCCACCGCCGCATCGGCTACGTCGCCGGGCCCGAGGAGCGCACGACGACCCGGCACCGTCTGGAGGGACACCGTGAGGCGCTCGCCGACGCGGGCGTCACGGAGTCCGACGACCTGGTGGTGCACGGCACGTACGACCGGGCGACCGGCCGGGCGGCGACCGCGGAACTGCTGCGCGGCGCCCCGGACCTGACCGCGATCGTCGCCGCGAACGACACGGTGGCGCTCGGCGCCTGCGCGGCCCTGCGCGAGGCCGGACTGCGCGTCCCCGAGGACGTCTCGGTCGCCGGCTTCGACGACCTCCCCTTCAGCGCGGACGCCGTCCCCGCTCTCACGACCGTCCGCCTCCCCCTCAGCGACACGGCGGCCCGCGCGGGCCGCATCGCGATGGGCCGCGAGGAGGCCCCCGAGGGCGGCGTCGACGTGGTCGGCGGCGAACTGATCGTCCGCGGCTCGACGGCTCCGCCGCGCGCCTGACCGCTCACCCCTCGCAGAACGGCCCGGCGCCCGCACCCGGCCGTGCCACACTCGGCGCCATGACGCATGACCACGACGGCGGCCGGCTGAGCGTCGGCGAGGCCGACAAGGCGCTCGACGCCCGCCTGTCCCAAGGCCTCGACGAGGTCAACTTCCCGGCCACCGGCACCACTTCCGCCGATCAGACCTCCCTCTCGGTGAAGGTCGTCGACGAGGCGGGCGAACTCGTCGGCGGCCTGTCCGGCTGGACCTGGGCCGGCCTGTTCGGCATCGAGATGCTGTGGATCCGCGAGGCGAGCCGGAAGGACGGCTGGGGGACGCGGATCCTCGCCGCGGCGGAGGAGGAGGCGCGCCGGCGCGGCTGCGACCGCGCCTGCGTCTCCTCCTTCACCTTCCAGGCCCCGGCGTTCTACCAGCGTCACGGGTACGTCGAGACCGGCCGCACCCTGGGCATTCCCGGCGGCGCGGAAGACGTCCACATGTTCAAGAAATTCGCCTGAGCCGGGAATTCCCTTTTCAGAGCATGATGAGCAGCCGTGTGTTCGCCTTCAGCTTTCGGTTGACCGA
Source organism: Streptomyces sp. NPDC059524 (assembly GCF_042749255.1). Lineage (NCBI taxonomy): Bacteria > Bacillati > Actinomycetota > Actinomycetes > Kitasatosporales > Streptomycetaceae > Streptomyces > Streptomyces sp. NPDC059524. The sequence goes on from NZ_JBHYTK010000057.1 coordinate 36,229, forward strand.
GCGGCTCTGCACATAGACCTCCAGCTTCGGATTGTTCCCCGCCTTCACCGACACCGTGCCCTTGATTCCCGTGCCGAAAAGAAGGCTGCGCGCCGCGTCTCCCGTATAGGCGCGGTCGGTGTCCTTCTCCACGACGACGACTTCCTTGTCGGGCTGGACCTGGACGCGCGCACCCAACTGGTAGTAGCAGGAACCGCGCTCATAGGTCACACCCGGATGGGAATTCACGAACGAGCGGATCTCGGCCTCCTTGTCGACCTTCAGGAGCCGGTACTTGTCGGCCGGTATCGGCTCCAGGTTCGCCCGCACCTCGTCGACGGATATGTCCTGGCCGACCGCGAACAGGTTCTTCGTGCCGCGCACGCCCTGCTCGCGCCCGCGCAGGAAGCTGGTGGCGGCGGCGCGCACCGTGCCGATGGCCTCCTCGACGCCCTGCTTCGAGTCGGCGTCCCAGATCGCGATGTTCCCCGCGGGGAAGCCGTAGTTCTGCGCGGTGCGCTTGGCCAGCGAGTTCGGCACGAGGATCGCGGACGTCCAGTGGTCCGGCAGACCGCCCATCTTGGCGGTGATCCGGTCGAGCCACGGCCCGAGGATCGACATGTCGCCGTCGTGCCGGCGGTCCCCTCCCGACGCGTTCTCCTCCCCGTCCGTCACCACGATCTGGAGGAAACTGTGCTCCCCGTACTCCTCCCAGATGTGGTCCAGGTCGTCCAGGGATTTCAGCGAGGCCTCGATCAGCGCCGTCGCCCCGTTGTTCACCTTGTAGAGCCCGCGCATGGACGGAAGGTGCTTCACGTCCATGTCCCACACCAGGTTCTCCACCCGGTGGTCGAAGGAATAGAGGCTGATCCGCGTCTCGTGCCCGAGGCTGTCCGATTCCGCCTTCAGTCCGGCCACGAATTCGTCGACGACGCGCACGAGCTGGTGCTGGTGCTGATACATGGAACCGGAACTGTCCACGACGAGTGCGACGTGATTCACCTTGTGCTGGATCTTGCGCACAGACATGCCTACGCTCCCCCTCCGACGGGAATTCCCCATCCCCCGAGTGATGTATTCACTCTAGGGGCGACCACTGACAACGCCCCGCCCCGCGGACCGGCCCCGCGCGGACCGCGCCCAGGCCCCCCGGACCGCTCCGGACCGCCCCGTGCCGCAGATGGTTGTACGGCAAAAGGTCGCACTTTGAACGAGAATCCGTCACGGCTCCCTCACGCTTGCCGCTCCCGCCGCCGGCCAGACCGAACAGTCGTCCGGCCGACATAGCCTGGCGAGGTCTCTCATGGCACGCGCGCTGCCCCACACCTCAGCCGTGACGCCGCGCCCTGCCCCGCTTGACAGATCGGACACGCACCATGGCCCCGCCCCGCCCCCGTTTGTCCCGCTTCCGCCGCGAAGTGCCGCTGCCGGCCGTACCAAGCCAGCCCGTCCCGGCGGACGCGGCGGCGCCAGTGGCCGTCCCGGCCGTTCAGCGCCGGGCCGCGCTCCTCGCGGGCGACGACGCCCTGGCCGAGGTCACCGTCGAGGGCCGGACCTGGGTCGGGCGCCGGGTGGGCGGTCTCGACGAGGCACGGGCGGCGGAGCGCAATCTGCGCCTGGTCACGGACGCGCTCCGGCACGCGGGCGTCGACTACTTCATGGTTCCGGGCCGCTCCGTGCAGAGGTACGTCGTCGGCATCCGGCTCTCCGACCGCAAGGCCCTGCTGAGCGCCCTGCGCGAGCTGTACGCGGGCACCGCCCTGTACGCCGCCGAGCCCACCTCGGACAACTGGCCCGCGACCGCCGCCCTCTACGCCGAGGGCGCCCTGCCCACGCAGCTCAAGCGGCGCCCGGTGATCCGCTTCGGCGAGATCCTGCTGGGTCCGGCCGGCCAGGTGCTCGGCAGCCTGGTGCGCGGCTGCGACGTGGAGTTCTGGCGGGACGGCGGGCAGCTGCGCGAGCAGCGGGAGGAGGGGGACGAGCGCGCCGAGGAGATCCTGCGCGGCCTGCGCTTCCAGGCACCCCCGGCCCTGCTCGACGGCGCGCTCGTCGGCCCGCGCCCCAACGCGGTGTCCGACGTCGTCCCCGCCGAGTCGCAGGAGCCCGCCACCCGGACGGTCCTCGGCGTGGAGCACCCCACGTTCGCCGAGTTCACCGTGCCGGGCATCGACACCGTCACCTTCCCGCTCGACGTCGTCTACACGTGGGTGGACGGCGACGATCCCGAACTGGCCGCGAAGCGCGAGCTGCACCGCACCGGCCGGGCTCCCGACGCGCAGTCCCGCGAGGCGGGCGCCTCCCGCTACACGAGCCACGACGAGCTCAAGTACTCGCTGCGCTCCCTGGAGATGTACGCGCCGTTCCTGCGGAACGTCTACATCGTCACCGACGGCCAGACCCCGTCCTGGCTCGACACCTCGGTGCCCGGCATCAAGGTCGTTGACCACAAGGACGTCTTCCGGTCCGCCGACGCGCTGCCCGTCTTCAACTCGCATGCCATCGGCACCCAGTTGCACCACATCGAGGGCCTGTCCGAGCAGTACCTCTACTTCAACGACGACGTCTTCCTCGGCCGCCCCGTCACCGCCGGGCACTTCTTCCACGGCAACGGCATCGCCAAGATCCCCTTCTCCCCTTCCCAGCTCGGCCTGGGCGCCCCGCACCCGGACGAGCCCGCGCCCAACTCGGCGGGCAAGAACGTGCGGCGGCTGCTGCACGCGGAGCACGGGCGGATGACCGTGAACAAGTTCGCGCACGCCCCGCACCCCCAGATACGCGCGGTGATGCGGGACATCGAGGAGCGCTTCGCCGAGGACGTGGACCGCACGAGCCGCTCCCGCTTCCGGGCTCCGACCGACATCGCGATGGGGGCGTCCTTCCACCACCATCACGCGTTCCTCACGGGGCGCGCGGTGCCGGCCACGTACAAGACGCGGTATGTGGACGTGGCCCGGGCGGACGCGGACGAGCGCCTCGCCGAGCTGCTCACCAACCGCCGCTTCGACTTCTTCTGCCTCAACGACGTGAACACGCCGGCGGAGCAGCAGGACGAGATCAACGAGAAGATCCACGCGTTCCTGGAGGCCTACTTCCCGTTCCCGGGCCGCTTCGAGCGGGACTCCGGGGCGGCGGGCTGACGCGCGCCCCGTCGAGGGTCACGCAGACTGCGCCGCCGCCCCGGTCAACCGCTTCTCCAGCAGGGTGAACGACTTCGGCTTCGTGCCCGGCTGCGGCTTGCCCTCCTTGTGGCCGACGACCCGGTACCCGGCCTTGATGTAGTACGCCTTCAGGGCCGGGTTGGTGGCCACGCAGTCGAGCCGCGCCAAGGGGCGTCCCCGCTCGGCGACGCGGCGCTCCGCCGCGCGCAGGAGTTCGCGTCCCGTGCCGGGCGGGACGCTGCCGTGCGCCACCATCAGGCGGTGCACATATCCGGCCGTCGCCGGCTGCGGGCCCCACGCGGCCTCATCCTCCCACCACAACTCCCACGCGCCGACGGCCCGTTCGCCGCTCTCCGCGAGCCACACCTCGCCCCCGCGCTCGCGTGTGCGGCGGAAGTGGTCCACGCCGAGTTCGCCCGGGCGCCACTGGCCCGTGACGCCCCGGCTCAGCATCCAGCGGGCGGCGTCGTCACGCAGTCCCACGACCGTGGCGAGGTCGGTGTCGTCGGCGAGGCGGAAGCGCAAGGTGTCCATGGGGCCGTTCTACAGGGCGGGCGTGCGGCGCAGGACGAGGGTCAGGAAGCCGAAGCTGTCCCGGTAGGCGTGCAGCCACTCGTCGCGGCGGGCGTGGGACCAGTCCAGGACCTCGGCGCTGTCCGCGTGGCCGGGGTGGTCGAGCGCCCACTCGGCGAGCATCCCCCACAGCGACCACTCGTAGTCGTCCAGCTCCTGGCGGGTACTCGCATGCCCGTACACCGGCACCCAGCCCTCCCCCACGACCTGGTCCACGGTCGACGCGAGATCCGTGAACTCGCCGAGCACCTCGACCGCGTCCGCCGTCGGCTCGCTCAGCCAGTACCCGTCTCCGATCAGCACGCTCCCGGTCGGGGCGAGCCGGGCGCGGGCGCCTTCCAGCGTGGGCAGCAGCCCGCCGAACGCGTGCGCCGAGCCGACGCTCAGTACCGCGTCGAAGGGCTCCGGCGACGTGTACTCCTCCGCCTTGCGGCAGTGCAGTTCCAGCCGGTCCGCGACGCCGCGCGCCTGCGCCGCCGCCCGCGCGATCTCCAGCGACTCCTCGGACAGGTCCACCCCCACGGCCCGCAGCCCCGGCCGTGTCTCCAGCGCCCGCAGCAGCCACTCCGCCGTCCCGCACCCCAGATCGAGCACGCGGCCGCCGTCCCGGGGCAGCACCCGGTCGAGCAACTGCCGTACGGACGCGTCGCCGAGCGGGGACTTGATCGGGTGCCGGGTGTGCGCGAGGTTCGAGATCGTCTCAGGGGTCATCCGTGCACCCTCCCAAGCGGGCCGCCCCCACGCACCCGCTTTTCCGTGGTGCCCGACCCGAGGAGAGCGCGGGCGCCTGCTGCACCGAGGCCCACACCCACCGGCCGGCCGGTTCAGCCGATTCCCTTGAGGAAGCCGAGCAGCGACTCGTTGAAGACCTCGGGCTGTTCGGCGCCCGGGAGGTGGCCCGCGCCGTCGATGACCGTGAGCTGCGCGTGCGGGACCAGGGTCGCGATGGACCGCGCGTCGGAGACCGGCGTGTAGACGTCGTCCGCGCCGACCACGATCAGGGTCGGGGCCGTGACCGAGGCCAGGGTGTCGCCGTAGTCGGGGCGTTCGGCGCGGCCGCGCAGGGCCGCCGCCGCGCCGCGCGGGTCCGTGGCGCGCATCATGCCGAGGACCTGCGCGGCCACGTCGGGGAGCGCGGTGACGTTGTACGCGGCGAGCATCTTGTCGATGACCTCGTCCGCGTAACCGGCCATGCCCTCGGCGAGGAGGCGGTCGGCCAGGCCGTTGCGGAAGGCCTTGCCGTCGGGGGTCTCGGCGCCGTAGGACGTGTCGGAGAGGACCAGGGCGCGCACGCGGTCCGGGTGGCGCCGGTGGAAGTCCATGCAGATCTGGCCGCCCATGGAGACGCCGCCGATCACGGTGCGGTCGATGCCCAGGTGGTCGAGGAGCGCGGCGATGTCGTCGGCGAAGTCGGCGAGGAACACCTGGCCCGGGGTGACGTCGCTGTCCCCGTAGCCGCGCAGGTCGGGGGTGATGACGCGGTGGCCGGCGGCGGCGAGGGCGTGGGCCTGCGGGGCCCACAGGGTGTGGTTGAACGGGTGACCGTGGACCAGGACGACCGGGGTGCCGTCGGCGGGGCCGGACTCGGCGCAGTTCAGGGTGATGGCGCGGTCGGTGAGGGTGATGCGGCGGACGCTGCTCATCGCGGTTCCTTGGGTCGTTCCGGTGGCGGGCTCAGGTCAGGGACAGGACACAGAACTCGTGGTCCTCGGGGTCGGCGAGCACGGTCCACGACACGCCGGGGCCCTGGCCGAGGTCGAGATCGGTGGCGCCGAGGGCGCGGAGCCGGTCCGTCTCCGCCGCCTGGTCGTCGCCGGGGTACGGCAGCAGGTCGAGGTGGATGCGGCGGGCGGGGGCGGCGGGCGGCGGGCCGGGTGTGCGGAGGAATTCCACGTAGGGGCCGATTCCCTGCGCCGCGCGGAGCCGGGCCGCCTCACCGGTCGTCTCGACGACCGTCCAGTCGATCGCCTCGCCCCAGAAGCGGGCCATGGCGTGCGGGTCCGCGCAGTCGACGACGACGGCGGCGAGGGGCCCGCTGTCGCGGTAGGTCTCTCGGGGCTCCAGCACACAGAACTCGTTGCCCTCGGGATCGGCGAGGACCGTCCAGGGGACGTCGTCGCCCTGCCCGACGTCGGCGGGTGTCGCGCCGAGCGACTTCAGGCGGGCGATCAGTTCCGTCTGGTGGGCGGGCGAGGTGGTGGCGAGGTCGAGGTGCACGCGGTTCTTCGCGGCCGGCTTCGGGTCCGGTACGGCGATGACGTCGAGGGCCACGGCCGTGCCCGGGGCGCGCCAGTCGAATCCGGGCGGCTGTACGGCCGTCCCGCCGGGCCCCGCGCTCACGGCGTCCCAGCCCAGCGCCTGCGCCCAGAACCGGCCGACCGCGACGTGATCGACGGCCTTCACGTTCACCTGCATCGGTCGCAACGGCATGTTCGTGATCTTACGGAGCCCGCTCCCCGGGCGTCGCCCCTATTCTCCCGTCATGCCGATCATGAACACGCCCCCTATGACCCCCGCCTCCGACGCCCAACTCGCCGTCCAGGCCGCCCTGTCCGGCGCCGCCGTCGTGCGCGCGATGTACGGGACCTCGCTCGCCCGGGTCGACAAGGGCGCCGGCGACTTCGCCACCGCCGCGGATCTCGCCGCCGAGGAGGCCGTCCTCGACGTGCTGCGGCGGGCCCGCCCCGGGGACGCCGTGACGGGCGAGGAGAGCGGGCGCGGCGGGACCGAGGACGCCGCACGGCGCTGGCTGGTGGACCCCTTGTGCGGGACGCTCAACTACGCCGTCCGCACCACGCTGGCCGGCGTCAACGTCGCCCTCCGCATGGACGGTTCGACCACCGCGGCCGCCACCGCCGACCCCTTCAACGAGGAGGTCTTCTGGACGGACGGCGACGGGAACGGGGGTTCCTGGCTCCGGGACGCGGAGGGCACCGACCACCCCCTCTCCCCCTCCGCCGCCTCCCGGCTCGTGGACGTCAACCTCGATCCCCCGTTCCCGAACGCCCCCGGCTTCACCGCGGCCCGCCTCCTCGCCACCCCTGGTTTCGCCGAGCGCTTCCGCCCCCGCGTCGTCTCCACGACCCTCGCGGTCGCCTGGGTCGCGGCCGGACGCCGGGCCGCGTACGTCACGGACGGCGACCTCCGCGACAGCGTCCACTTCGCCGCAGGCATCGCGCTGTGCCGCGCGGCCGGCTGCGTCGTGACGGGCCTGCGCGGCGAGCCGGCCCTGAGCGGCCCGGACGGCCTGGTCGTGGCGGCCGACGCGGAGACGCACGCCGTTCTGCTCGACCTGGTGCGGGAGGTGCGGGACCAGGGCTGACGTCCGTTCCATGGACGCCCCGCACCCCTCGGCGTACGCTGGCAGGACCCTCGATCTCTGACTCAGTCAATGATTCACGTCGCGAGGTGGCGTCATGACCGTGCAGGACATCCGGTCCTTCAACCGCTTCTACACCAATGTCATCGGGGCGCTGGACTACAGCCGGCACCTCTACGCCCCGTACACGCTCACCGAGTCCCGTGTGCTGTACGAGCTGGCGCACACGGAGCACGTCGACGCCGCCGACCTGCGGGCGCGGCTGTCGCTCGACTCGGGGTACCTCAGCCGGATCCTCGGGAAGTTCGAGCGGGCGGGGCTCGTCGAGCGGGCCTCGTCGGGGGACGATGCGCGGCGGCGCCGGGTGACGCTCACCGCGCGCGGGCGCGAGGCCGCCGATCTGCTGGACGAGCGGTCCCGGGAGGCCGTCGGTTCGCTGCTCTCGACCGTGCCGGCCGGTGACCGGGAGCGGCTGTCCCAGGCGCTGCGCACCGTGCGGGAGGTCCTCGGGGACGGGCGCGCCGCCCCGCATCCGGACAACGTGCTGCTGCGCGAGCCCGGCCCCGGCGACCTCGGCTGGATCGTCGCGCGCAACGGGGCGGTGTACGCGGCCGAGTTCGGCTGGAACGCCGACTACGAGGGGCTCGTCGCCCGGATCGTCGCCGACTTCGCCCAGGACCACGACCCGCATCTGGAGCGGGTGTGGATCGCCGAGCTGGACGGGCGGCCTGTGGGGTGCGTGATGTGCGTACGGGACGCCGCGCCCGGCACGGCGCGGTTGCGGCTGCTGCTCGTGGAGCCGGAGGCGCGGGGGCTCGGGATCGGGGACCGGCTGGTGCGGGCCGTCGTCGACTTCGCGCGCGGGGTCGGGTACCGGGAGCTCGTGCTGTGGACGAACGACGTGCTCAAGGCCGCCCGGTCGCTCTACCAGCGGCACGGGTTCGTGCTGGCCGGTGAGGAGCCGCACCGGTCGTTCGGGGCCGATCTGACCGGTCAGGACTGGCGGTTGCCGTTGCGCGACGGCGGCGCTGGGTAAGGTCCGGGCCATGAAACTGGCGTTCTCCACCCTCGGTGTCCCTGGTCTCCCGCTCCCCCACGTCCTCGCGCTCGCCACGGAGCACGGCTATCACGGCGTGGAGCTGCGCGCCCATCCCGAGGAGCCGGTGCATCTCGGACTCACGCCCGGCGAACGGGCCGATGTCGCCGCGGCGTTCGGCGACGCGGGCGTGGAGGTGCTCGGGGTCGCCGGGTACGCGCGCGTGGCGGCGCCCGGGGAGGACGAGCCGGTGCTCGACGAGATGCGGGAGCTGGTCGATCTCGCCGGGGACATCGGCGCCTCGTACGTGCGGGTCTTTCCCGGGGCCGGGGAGGAACAGGACTCCGAGGTCGCCGACGCGGCCGCCGCGCGGCGGCTCGGGGCGGTGGCCGCGCACGCGGCGGACCGGGGGGTGCGCGTGCTGCTGGAGACGCACGACTCGCATCGGACCGGGGCGGACGCGTGCCGGGTCGTGGGGGCCGTGGGGCACGGGAGCGTCGGCGTGCTGTGGGACGTCATGCACACGTGGCTGGGCGGGGAGCAGCCCGGCGAGACCTACGCGGCGATCTCGCCCTACCTGGGGTATGTGCAGGTCAAGGACATCGCGGGGGACGGCGACACGGTGCCGCTGCCGCTGGGGGGCGGGGTGCTGCCGCTCGGGGAGTGCGTGGAGGTGCTCAGTCGGGCGGGGTGGGACGGGTGGCTGTGCTGGGAGTACGAGGCCCGTTGGTACGACGGGATCCCGGCGCTTCCTGAGTTGCTCGGTGCGGGGCGGGACTATGTGGGCCGCTTGTTGAACGAGTCGGCGTAGGCCCGGGGTTCGGATCCCCGTCTGCCGGGTGCGGATTCGTCGCCGGGTGCGGGTCCGTCGTGGCTGGTCGCGCAGTTCCCCGCGCCCCTGAAATGCAGACCCTTCGGGTCGCATTTCCCCGATGAGGCGACGCCCCGATGGAGATGGCGCACGAAGTGCGCA
>NZ_JBHYTK010000058.1:0-44163 GCF_042749255.1 Streptomyces sp. NPDC059524
GCCTAAGCCACGCGCCCCACCCATCGCTTGTTCGGCTACTCGTCGGTAGCATCCTGCTCATGGCAGAGACTCAAGCGGTTGAGGCGCCCGGTCGGGCGGCGAAGGACGAGCGCCGGGCGGCCAAGCTGGCCAAGCAGATCGGCGCGTTCGCCAAGGCGCACGGCGGCGCCGAGGGACAGCTCGCGTACATCGGCGAGCACGGCACGCGCATCGCGCTGGTCGGCGGCGACGGCGGCTGGGGCAACCTGGTGGCCGACACCTACGAGGTCGCGCAGAAGGCCGTCGAGAAGGCCGGGATCACCCTCCACGAGGACTTCGACGGCGACTTCGCCGCCAAGGTCGAGACCGGCCCGTACGAGTGGAAGCGGATGGCCGGCATGCAGATCGGCTGATCCCCGTCCGGTGGTCATGGGCGCAGGTGTGCGACCGGTGGTCGAGCAACACCAGGCGCCCGTTCACCCGTTAGGACTGTAGAAGCGCGGTGAGAAGCGCGGTCCACATACGGGGAGCCCCGGATGATCGAAACGCCGACCCTGGTGGATCAGTACTGTCACGGAGTGCTCCGTACGGAACTGGGCCTCGGCACGTTCGAGGCCCATCTCGCCCGGGGCGAGGGACCGCCCGCCCCCGGCACCACCTTCTTCGACACCCAGACCGGGTTCGCGGTGCGCCGCTGGTGCCCGCCGCTGCTCGGTCTCGAACCCCACTGCGCGCCCGCCCGCTATCTGGCCAGACGGCGCGAGCTCGGTGTCCTGGAGGCGGGCCGCAGACTGCTGCGCGGCAGCGGCATCACCACCTATCTCGTCGACACCGGCCTGCCCGACGACCTCACCGGACCCGCCGAGATGGCCTCCACCGGCGCCGCCGAGGCCCACGAGATCGTCCGCCTCGAACTGTTGGCCGAGCAGGTCGCGGACACCTCCGGGTCCGTCGAGTCCTTCCTCGCGAACCTGGCCGAGTCGGTGCACGGCGCCGCCGCCGAAGCGGTCGCCTTCACCTCCGTCGCGGGCGTACGCCACGGACTGGCGCTGGCTCCCCAGCCGCCCGGGCCCGGCGAGGTGCGGGGCGCCGTGGGGCGCTGGCTCACCGCCCGCACGGTCGGCGGCCCCCTCACCGATCCGGTACTGCTGCGCCATCTGCTGTGGATCGCCGTGGCGACGGGCCGGCCGCTTCAACTGCACGCGGGGCTCGGCGACGCGGGCCTGCGCATCGACCGCACCGACCCGGTGCTCCTGGCCGACTTCGCACGGGCCACGGCCGGGCTCGGCACCGACCTCGTCCTGCTGCACGGCTACCCGTACCACCGGCACGCGGCGCATCTGGCCGGGGTCTTCCCGCACGTCTACGCGGACCTCGGGCCGGCGCTCGCCCGGACGGGGGCGCGGGCCGCCGGTGTGCTCGCGGAGATCCTCGAACTGGCGCCGTTCGGCAAGCTGCTCTTCTCCAGCGGGGCCCGGGGCATCCCGGAGCTGCACGTCGTGGGCGCCCGCTCGTTCCGCGAGGCACTGGGCCGGGTGCTCGGGGGCTGGGTGGCCGACGGGGCGTGGTCGGCGACCGACGCCCATCGTGTCGCGGGGATGATCTCCGCGGGCACGGCCCGGCGGGTGTACGGGCTCGGCGCTACGGACGCAGCCGGCTGACCGACTCCGGGGTGAGGTGCCGGGCCAGCACGGCGAGCGCCTCGGTCACCTCGCGCAAGCGGTCGTCGGCGTCCGCGTCCCTCCTGCCCTCCGTCGTGTCCCCACTGGCCGTGCCGCTCGCGCCGAGCGCCGTGGCCAGTGCTTCCTCGATCCCGGCGCCGCGGACCTCCGCGACGCGCTCGGAGACGGCCGCGGCCTGCCGGATCAGCTGCCGCCTGCCGTCCGCCGGATCGGGCGCGGTCTCGATCGAACCGCTCTCCTTCAGCCGGGCCACCGCTCCGGACACCTGGCTCTGCGGCAGGCCCGTGCGCGAGGCGATCGCGCCGACCGTCGTGTCGTCGTGCGCGTAGACGTCACTGAGGACGACGAGGACGGCGCGGGTGCCGCCGCGGAAGGTGCCCCCGCCGGTCCGGCTGCCGGTGCCGGTGCCGAGGGCGGGCTCGGGCAGGGCTTCCTCGCCGATCTTCATCAGCGTGCGGCCGAGCAGGAACAGCTCGACGGGCGTGAGGGGCTGGGGCGGCTGACTCATGCCGGGATGTTACATCGAGAGAGATGAATCGATCTCAATGCATCTTGCTCGATCGATCTGGTTCGATGAATCTGTCTTGATGCATCGAAATGGATGGAGTATGTTGAAGGCGTCGAGGGGAGCCGTGACCGGGTGCGGCTGTCCGATGTGCTGGGAGCCAGGGGGATGCGATGTTTCTGACCGTCGACGGAGCCAAGCTGTACTACGAGGTCCGGGGCAGGGGGCCGGTCCTGCTGATCGCCCAGAGCGGGGAAGGGGACGCCGGCCGCAGCGCCGACCTGGTCGACCGACTCGTCGACCGGTACACGGTGGTGACCTACGACCGCCGGGGCCTGTCCCGCAGCGAGATCGCCGCCCCGGGGCGTGGCGTGCGGATGGGGCAGCACGCCGACGACGCGCACCGGCTGCTGGCCGAGCTCACGGACCGGCCGGCGCTGATGCTGGGCTGCAGCATGGGAGCGTCCATCGGCCTGCACCTCGCGGTGCGGCACCCCGAGCAGCTGGCGACGCTCGTCGCCCACGAGCCGGTGTCACCCGCCCTGCTCCCGGCCGGCCGCAGGCCCCACCACGTGCGTGAACTGCGTGCGCTGCAGCAGGTGTACCGCGGCGGAGGACTGAAGGCGGCCCTCCCGGAGATGGCCCGCGTCCTGGGGATAGACCCCGTCCATCAGGAGACGGAGCCGGACATCACGCCGATGCCCCTCACTCCGCAGCGCGCGACGGACTTCGCCTTCTTCATCGAGCAGGACTTCACCGCGGTCGTCCAGGCCGAGCTGGACGTGGAGGCCGTCGCCCGCTCGACGGTACGGATCGTGCCGGCGGTCGGCCGGCGCACGGCACCGGAGGTCTTCGACCGGCACTGCGCACTGGAGCTGGCGCGGCTGCGCGGGACGCCGGCACGCGAGTTCCCGGGCGGGCACAACGGGAACACGACGCATCCGCGGGCCTACGCGGCCCGCCTCACGGAGGTCCTCGAGAGCGGGCCGGAGGGCGGGCCGGATGGCGACGACGGTTGAGGGGCGGCGCCGGGCGCCGGGATCAGAGGCGCCGGGGTCAGACGGAGGACAGCTCGGGGTCGGCCTGGGCCGGCAGGTCCACCGCCGCGGCGGGGCGCTCGCGCAGGGAGAGGACGACGCGCAGGACGCCGATCCACACCAGGGCCGAGCCCAGCATGTGCAGGCCGACGAGGATCTCGGGCAGGTCCGTGAAGTACTGGACGTAGCCGATGACACCCTGGGCCAGCAGGATCAGGAACAGGTCGCGGGTGCGGTGCAGCGGCCCGCGCGGGGCGTCCACGGCCTTGAGGACGAACCACAGGGCGAAGGTCAGCGTCACCACGATCCAGGCCAGCACGGCGTGCGCCTTGGTGACCGTCTCCCAGTCCAGCGGCATCCGCTTGACGTCGCTGGAGTCGCCCGCGTGCGGGCCCGCGCCGGTGACGACGGTGCCGACGGCGATGAGCGCGCCGGACGCCGCGATCATGAACCAGACCAGCTGCTTGACCGACTTGCCGACCAGCGGACGCGGCTCGGAGTCGCCCTCACGGCTGCGCTGCCACATCAGCACGGCGACCGTGAGGAGGGCGGTGGTGAGGATGAAGTGGGCCGCGACCGTGTACGGGTTGAGGCCGACCAGGACGACGATGCCGCCCAGCACGGCGTTGCCCATGACGATCCAGAACTGGGTCCAGCCCAGACGGGTCAGCGAGCGGCGCCACGGCTTCTGCGAGCGGGCCGCGATGATGGCCCAGCCGACCGCGGCGCACAGCACATAGGTGAGCATGCGGTTGCCGAACTCGATGGCTCCGTGGAAGCCCATCTCGCTCGTGGCGGTCAGCGACTGGTCGGTGCACTTGGGCCAGGTCGGACAGCCGAGTCCCGAGCCGGTCAGGCGCACGGCCCCGCCGGTCACGACGATGACGACGGTCATGACGACGGCGGACATGGTCGCGCGCCGCACGGTCCGCTGGGTCGGAGTCCAGCGGGCGGCGATGAAGGCGAGCGGGTTGCGCACCGCCTGCGCGGCGTCGGCGCGAGTCAGCTTTGGCACGGGCCCATCGTAGGCGCCGCCCTTGTGCATCTGTTCACGAGGGGGTGCGAACCGGACGTGAGGTGTCTCTCGGTTCTCCCGGCCGGCGGCCCGACCCGGGGGTACGGGCCGGCCGGCTCACTCCCAGCGGAAGAAGCGGCCCGCCGCGCCGAGCCCGACGACGGCCCAGACGGCGAGGATCCCCAGGTCGGCCCAGGGCATGCCCGCTCCGTGCTGGAGGACGTCCCGCAGGCCGTCGGACAGCGCCGAGATCGGCAGCAGGCCGAGCACCGACTGGGCGGCGTCCGGGAACTTGTCGAGCGGCACGATGACACCGCCGCCGACGAGCAGCAGCAGGAAGACCAGGTTGGCGGCGGCGAGCGTGGCCTCGGCCTTGAGGGTGCCGGCCATCAGCAGACCGAGGCCCGAGAAGGCGGCGGTACCGAGCACGAGGAGGAGCAGCACGGCGAAGGGGTTGCCGTGCGGTGACCAGCCGAGCCCGAAGGCGATGGCGACGAGCAGGACGACCTGGAGCACCTCGGTGACCAGGACCGAGAGCGTCTTGGCCGTCATCAGGGCCCAGCGGGGCAGCGGCGAGGCGCCGAGCCGCTTGAGCACGCCGTAGCGGCGCTCGAAGCCCGTCGCGATGGCCTGCCCGGTGAAGGCCGTCGACATGACGGCGAGCGCCAGGATGCCGGGAGTCAGGAAGTCCACGGCCTTCCCGGACCCGGTGTCGACGATGTCGACGGACGAGAACAGAACGAGCAGGAGGGTGGGGATGACGACCGTGAGCAGCAGCTGTTCGCCGTTGCGCAGCAGCATCTTGGTCTCGAGCGCGGCCTGCGCGGCGATCATGCGGGGGAGCGGGGCGGCTCCCGGGGCGGGCGTGTACGTACCGGCGCTCATCCGCGCAGCTCCTTGCCGGTCGGTTCGAGGCTGTGTCTCCCGAGGGGCGACCCCCGGACCCCCGGCCGGTGAGGTCGGATCGGTCGTGCTCATCCGCGCAGCTCCTTGCCGGTCAGTTCGAGAAAGACGTCTTCGAGGGTGTGCCGCTCGACGGAGATCTTGTCGGGCATCACGCCGTGCTGGGCGCACCAGGAGGTGACCGTCGCCAGGAGCTGGGGGTCGACCTTGCCGGAGACGCGGTAGGAGCCCGGGGTGAGTTCGGCGGCCGTGGAGTCGGCGGGCAGGGCCTTGAGGAGGGAGGCCACGTCGAGGCCGGGGCGGCCGGAGAAGCGCAGGGTGTTCTCGGCGCCGCCGCGGCACAGCTGCTCCGGGGAGCCCTGGGCGATGACATGGCCGGCGTCGACGATCGCGACGTCGTCGGCGAGCTGCTCGGCCTCGTCCATGTAGTGCGTGGTGAGGACGACCGAGACGCCGTCCGTCCGCAGGTCGCGAACCAGGTCCCAGGTCGCGCGGCGGGCCTGGGGGTCCAGGCCGGCGGTGGGTTCGTCGAGGAAGACCAGTTCGGGTCGGCCGACGACGGCCATCGCGAGGGCGAGGCGCTGCTGCTGTCCGCCGGACAGGCGCCGGTAGGTGGTGCGGCCGCAGCTGCCGAGGCCCAGACGCTCGATCAGGGCGTCCACGTCGAGCGGGTGGGCGTGCAGCTTGGCCACGTGACGGAGCATCTCGTCGGCGCGGGCACCGGAGTAGACGCCGCCGGACTGCAGCATCACGCCGATGCGGGGACGCAGCTGGGAGGCCTGCTTCACGGGGTCGAGGCCGAGCACCCGGGCGGTGCCGCCGTCGGGCCTGCGGTAGCCCTCGCAGATCTCGACGGTGGTCGTCTTGCCGGCGCCGTTGGGGCCGAGGACGGCCGTGATGCCGGGGGCCGTCGTGAGGTCGAGGCCGTCGACCGCGGTTTTGCTTCCGTACCGCTTCACCAGTCCGGTGAGGTGGACGACAGGCTCGCTTCGCATGGTGGCCAAGTCTAAGGACGGTGCTGACGGCCCCCGCCGCTGGGGCGCTCGGAGGGGGACCGGCAGGGATCGGGTGGGACTGGGTGGGACCGGACGGGATCGGAGGGAGATCGGGGGGAGAGGGGTGCGACGGACAGGGCCGTCAGGGGGTGGCCGGGCGGTTCTGGGCGAGCCACTTCGTCGCGTAGGCGACGGCGTCGTCGACGGGGAACAGCCGGGCCTCGGCGGCGCCGACGCGGCCGCGGGTGACCAGGGGCGAGTCCTGCTCGAAGGCGGCGCCGAGTTCGTCGAAGCGCTCGCTGGAGATGGTCACCTCGGTGACGTGTTCCCAGCCGGCCGGGCCGGGGCGCCCAGCGTCCTCGGTCGAGGGCGAGGGGAGGCGGTACTCGGCCAGGTGGAAGCTGGTGCACGCGTCATAGCCCGCGCCGAGCAGCAGGACCCGGGCGCCGCGTTCCTCGAGCCGGGCGAGGGGGCTGCGGTCGCCGAGCCGGCAGTCGGTGGCGTGCCCCTCGACGATCTCGGCGGCGCGGGCGCCGAGCGCGGCGAAGGAGGTCTGCGGGTGGGCGCTGCGCAGGGCGCCGGGCCAGGTGCGGACGGCTTCCGGGACGACGCCGACGCCGAGGGTCGGGGTGGTCCGGGGGTCGTAGGCGGGCATGGTCGCGCGGATGGGCTCCCACCAGTCGGCGGGGACGGGTGGGGCGCCCCAGAGGGCCGGGTCGGAGAGGTGGCCGGACTGGGCGGGGACCACGAGAGTGCCCTCGGGGCCGAGCGCGTCGAGCAGGGACTGGACGACGGTGGCCGAGCCGCCGTTGACGTATCCGAGACGGGAGAGGGATGTATGGACGAGGAGGATCTCGCCGGGTTCGACGCCGAGGGCGCGGAGGTCGGCGGCGAGGGAGTCGCGGGTGACGAGAGGGCCGGTCGGCAGGGGCGTGGGCATGATCCGGAGTCTGCGCGCGGGCGGCGCCGGGGACCAGGGGATTTCGGGCCAGGAGCGGCCCGGCTGATCGATCAAAGATCGTTTCCGCAGGTCACGCCGCGTGTCCACTTAGGCAAACCTAAGTGATGCACGGCACCGTGTGCTCGTCACCACGCCGCTTGTCAGGCTCTGAGGAATTACGCAACAATGGCGTTGTGAAAAACGTCGGCGAGGCTCAGGAGGCTCCTGCGGGAGCCCCGCACGAGGAGTTCGCGACCGGGTTTCGTAGCGATCGATCGACGCGCAACCGGGTCGCGCGGTCCATCCTGGACCACGGCCCCTCCACGGTCGCCGACCTCGCCGGACGCCTCGGCCTCACCCAGGCCGCCGTCCGCCGTCACCTGGACGCCCTGGTCGCCGACGACGTCGTGGAGGCCAAGGAGCAGCGGGTCTACGGCGCGCGCACCCGCGGCCGCCCCGCCAAGGTGTTCGCCCTGACGGACTGCGGCCGGGACGCCTTCGACCAGTCCTACGACAAGCTCGCCGCCGACGCCCTGCGCTGGATCCAGGAGCAGGCCGGCGGGGACGAGGCGGTCGTCGCGTTCGCCCGGGCCCGGATCGCCGCGCAGGCCGCGCCGTACAAGGCGGCCGTCGAGGCGGTGGAGCCCGAGGAGCGGGCCCAGGCCCTGGCCAGGGCGCTGAGCGCCGACGGGTACGCTGCCACTGCGCGCAGCGCGCCCCTCCCGCAACACGGCGAGCAGCTCTGCCAGCACCACTGTCCGGTCGCCCACGTGGCGGAGCAGTTCCCGCAGCTTTGCGAGGCGGAGACCGAGATGTTCTCCCGACTGCTCGGCACACACGTACAGCGACTGGCCACCATCGCCCACGGCGACGGCGTCTGCACGACGTTCATCCCCAAGGGCGCCACCGAGACCATCACCAACGCATCTGCAAGCACCGCCGGGAGGAACCCCGCATGACTCTCCCCATCGAGGAGACGGCCCACCCCGAGCTCGAGGGCCTGGGCAAGTACGAATACGGCTGGGCGGACTCCGACGAGGCCGGTGCCGCAGCGAAGCGCGGCCTGAACGAGGACGTCGTCAAGGACATCTCGGGCAAGAAGTCCGAGCCGGAGTGGATGACGAAGCTCCGCCTCAAGGGCCTGAAGCTCTTCGAGAAGAAGCCCATGCCGAACTGGGGCTCGGACCTCTCCGGCATCGACTTCGACAACATCAAGTACTTCGTGCGCTCGACGGAGAAGCAGGCGGAGTCCTGGGAGGACCTGCCCGAGGACATCAAGAACACGTACGACAAGCTCGGCATCCCGGAGGCGGAGAAGCAGCGCCTCGTCGCCGGTGTCGCGGCCCAGTACGAGTCCGAGGTCGTCTACCACCAGATCCGTGAGGACCTGGAGGAGCAGGGCGTCATCTTCCTCGACACCGACACCGCCCTCAAGGAGCACCCGGAGCTCTTCAAGGAGTACTTCGGCACCGTCATCCCGGCCGGCGACAACAAGTTCGCCGCGCTGAACACGGCGGTGTGGTCCGGCGGCTCGTTCATCTACGTGCCGAAGGGCGTGCACGTCGAGATCCCGCTCCAGGCCTACTTCCGTATCAACACGGAGAACATGGGCCAGTTCGAGCGGACGCTGATCATCGTCGACGAGGACGCCTACGTCCACTACGTCGAGGGCTGCACCGCGCCGATCTACAAGTCGGACTCGCTGCACTCCGCGGTCGTCGAGATCATCGTGAAGAAGGGCGCCCGCTGCCGCTACACGACGATCCAGAACTGGTCGAACAACGTCTACAACCTGGTCACCAAGCGCGCCGTGGCGTACGAGGGCGCGACCATGGAGTGGATCGACGGCAACATCGGTTCCAAGGTCACCATGAAGTACCCGGCCGTCTACCTGATGGGCGAGCACGCCAAGGGCGAGACGCTGTCCATCGCCTTCGCGGGCGAGGGCCAGCACCAGGACGCCGGCTCCAAGATGGTCCACATGGCGCCGAACACGTCGTCCAACATCGTGTCGAAGTCGGTGGCCCGCGGTGGCGGCCGTACCTCGTACCGCGGTCTCGTCGAGATCGGTGAGGGCGCGGCCGGATCGAAGTCGAACGTGCTGTGCGACGCGCTGCTCGTCGACACCATCTCCCGCTCCGACACGTACCCGTACGTCGACGTCCGCGAGGACGACGTGTCCATGGGTCACGAGGCGACGGTCTCCAAGGTCTCCGAGGACCAGCTCTTCTACCTGATGAGCCGCGGCCTGAGCGAGTTCGAGGCCATGGCGATGATCGTGCGCGGCTTCGTCGAGCCGATCGCCAAGGAACTGCCCATGGAGTACGCGCTCGAGCTCAACCGGCTGATCGAGCTGCAGATGGAAGGCTCGGTGGGCTGACGCCCGCCGCCGTCTCTCGTCAAGCCACTTACCCGTAAGAAAGCGAGCGCTACGACAGCCATGGCTGAGGCTCAGAACATCCCGGCCGGTTCGACCACCGCCGGAACCATCGCGGTGGCCGCCGAGTCGACCGTCGCCACGCGCATGAGCGCGCCCCCGTCCTTCGACGTGCAGGACTTCCCGGTCCCGCACGGCCGCGAGGAGGAGTGGCGGTTCACGCCGCTGGAGCGGCTGCGCGGGCTGCACGACGGCACCGCCGTCGCGACCGGCACCGGCGTCAAGGTCGACGTGGAGGCGCCGGCCGGTGTCACCGTCGAGACCGTCGGCCGTGACGACGCCCGCGTCGGCAAGGCCGGCACGCCCGTCGACCGGATCGCCGCGCAGGCCTACTCGGCCTTCGAGCAGGCCTCCGTCGTCACCGTGCCGAAGGAGACGGTGCTTGCCGAGCCCATCCGCATCGCCGTGCACGGCGAGGGCGGTGTCGCCTTCGGCCACCAGGTCATCGAGCTGGGCGCCTTCGCCGAGGCCGTCGTCGTCCTCGACCACACCGGTGACGCCGTGCTCGCCGCCAACGTCGACTACCTGCTCGGTGACGGCGCGAAGCTGACCGTCGTCTCCGTCCAGGACTGGGACGACAAGGCCGTGCACGTCGCGCAGCACAACGCGCTCGTGGGCCGCGACGCCTCCTTCAAGTCCGTCGTCGTGACCTTCGGCGGCGACGTCGTCCGCCTGCACCCCCGCGTGCAGTACGCGGCCACCGGCGGCGAGGCCGAGCTGCTCGGCCTCTACTTCACCGACGCCGGCCAGCACCAGGAGCACCGCCTCCTGGTCGACCACAACACCCCGCACTGCAAGTCGAACGTCGTGTACAAGGGCGCGCTGCAGGGCGAGGAGGCGCACGCCGTGTGGATCGGCGACGTCCTCATCGAGGCCGCCGCCGAGGGCACGGACACGTACGAGATGAACCGGAACCTGGTGCTGACGGACGGCGCGCGCGTCGACTCCGTGCCGAACCTGGAGATCGAGACCGGCGAGATCGTAGGCGCCGGTCACGCCTCCGCCACCGGTCGCTTCGACGACGAGCAGCTCTTCTACCTGATGGCCCGCGGCATCCCGGCCGACGAGGCGCGCCGCCTCGTCGTGCGCGGCTTCTTCGCCGAGCTGGTCCAGCAGATCGGCGTCGACGACATCGAGGCGCGGCTGCTCGAGAAGATCGAGGCCGAGCTGGAGGCCACGGTCTGATGGCTTTCGTACGCGCCTGTGGGCTGAGCGAGCTGGAGGAGGACACCCCGAAGCGGGTGGAACTCGACGGCACGCCGGTCTCGGTCGTCCGCACCGAGGGCGAGGTGTTCGCGATCCACGACATCTGCTCGCACGCGAACGTGTCGCTCTCCGAGGGCGAGGTGGAGGACTGCCAGATCGAGTGCTGGCTGCACGGCTCCGCGTTCGACCTCCGCACCGGCAAGCCGTCCGGCCTTCCCGCGACGCGCCCCGTCCCCGTATACCCCGTAAAGATCGAAGGGGACGACGTGCTCGTCTCCCTCACCCAGGAGTCCTGAGGCACCCATGGCAACGCTTGAAATCCGAGACCTGCACGTCACCGTCGAGGCCGACAACGCCACGAAGGAGATCCTCAAGGGCGTCGACCTCACCGTGAAGCAGGGCGAGACGCACGCCATCATGGGCCCGAACGGCTCCGGCAAGTCGACCCTCGCCTACTCCCTCGCGGGTCACCCGAAGTACACGATCACCGGCGGCACCGTCACCCTCGACGGCGAGGACGTCCTCGAGATGTCCGTCGACGAGCGCGCCCGCGCCGGCCTGTTCCTCGCCATGCAGTACCCGGTCGAGGTCCCGGGCGTGTCGGTGAGCAACTTCCTGCGCACCTCCGCCACCGCCATCCGCGGCGAGGCCCCCAAGCTGCGCACCTGGGTGAAGGAGGTCAAGGAGGCCATGGAGCGTCTCCAGATGGACCCCTCCTTCGCCGAGCGCAACGTGAACGAGGGCTTCTCCGGCGGTGAGAAGAAGCGCCACGAGATCCTCCAGCTCGAGCTGCTCAAGCCGAAGATCGCCGTCCTCGACGAGACCGACTCCGGCCTCGACGTCGACGCCCTGCGCATCGTCTCCGAGGGCATCAACCGCGTCCGTGAGAACGGCGAGGTCGGCACCCTCCTGGTGACGCACTACACGCGCATCCTGCGCTACATCAAGCCGGACCACGTCCACGTCTTCGCGGGCGGCCGCATCGTCGAGTCCGGTGGCGCCGAGCTCGCCGACCAGCTCGAGGCCGAGGGCTACGACAAGTACGTGAAGGGTGGCGTATCCGCGTGACACAGCTGCCGGGCCTCCTCGACACCGAGGCGATCCGCAAGGACTTCCCGATCCTCGACCGGGTGCTCCACGACGGCAAGAAGCTCGTGTACCTGGACAACGCGGCGACCAGCCAGACGCCGCGCCAGGTCCTCGACGTCCTGACCGAGTACTACGAGCAGCACAACGCCAACGTCCACCGGGGCGTGCACGTGCTGGCCGAGGAGGCCACGGCGCTGTACGAGGGCGCGCGCGACAAGGTCGCCGCGTTCATCAACGCGCCGAGCCGCGACGAGGTCATCTTCACGAAGAACGCCTCGGAGTCGCTCAACCTCGTCGCCAACATGCTGGGCTGGGCCGACGAGCCGTACAAGGTCGATCACGAGACCGAGATCGTGATCACGGAGATGGAGCACCACTCCAACATCGTTCCGTGGCAGCTGCTCTCGCAGCGCACCGGCGCGAAGCTGAAGTGGTTCGGTCTGACGGACGACGGCCGTCTCGACCTGAGCAACATCGACGAGGTCATCACCGAGAAGACGAAGATCGTCTCCTTCGTGCTCGTGTCGAACATCCTGGGCACCCACAACCCGGTCGAGGCCATCGTGCGCCGCGCCCAGGAGGTGGGCGCGCTGGTCCTCATCGACGCCTCGCAGGCCGCGCCGCACATGCCGCTCGACGTGCAGGCGCTCCAGGCCGACTTCGTGGCCTTCACCGGCCACAAGATGTGCGGCCCGACCGGCATCGGCGTGCTCTGGGGCCGCCAGGAGCTGCTCGAGGACCTGCCGCCGTTCCTCGGCGGCGGCGAGATGATCGAGACCGTGTCGATGCACTCGTCGACGTACGCGCCGGCGCCGCACAAGTTCGAGGCGGGCACGCCGCCGATCTCCCAGGCCATCGGCCTGGGCGCGGCGATCGACTACCTGAACTCGATCGGCATGGACAAGATCCTGCGCCACGAGCAGGCGCTCACCGAGTACGCGGTGAAGCGGCTGCAGGAGGTTCCCGACCTGCGGATCATCGGTCCGGCCACGGCCGAGGACCGGGCCGCCGCGATCTCCTTCACGCTCGGCGACATCCACCCGCACGACGTGGGCCAGGTCCTCGACGAGCAGGGCATCGCGGTCCGGGTCGGCCACCACTGCGCGCGGCCGGTCTGCCTGCGGTACGGAATTCCTGCGACCACGCGAGCGTCGTTCTATCTGTACTCCACGCCCGGCGAGATCGACGCTCTGGTCGACGGCCTGGAGCACGTACGGAACTTCTTCGGCTGAGGGGCTGGCTGGGAACGTGAAGCTGGATTCGATGTACCAGGAAGTCATCCTGGACCACTACAAGCACCCGCACGGGCGCGGTCTTCGGGATGGCGACGCCGAGGTGCACCATGTCAACCCGACGTGTGGCGACGAGATCACGCTGCGCGTCAAGTACGCGGGCGAGACCATCGAGGACGTCAGCTACGAGGGCCAGGGCTGCTCCATCAGTCAGGCCTCGGCCTCGGTGCTGAACGACCTGCTGGTCGGCAAGGAGCTCGCGGACGCGCGGAAGATCCAGGAGACCTTCCTGGAGCTGATGCAGTCCAAGGGGCAGATCGAGCCCGACGACACGATGGAGGAGCTCCTGGAGGACGCGGTCGCGTTCGCCGGGGTCTCCAAGTACCCCGCCCGGGTCAAGTGCGCCCTCCTGAGCTGGATGGCGTGGAAGGACGCGACGGCCCAGGCCTTCGCGGAGGAGGCGAAGACCGCATGAGTGACAACACGGCTGTGGAGATGAAGCCGGCCTCCGAGGAGGAGGTCAAGGAAGCCCTGTACGACGTCGTCGACCCCGAGCTGGGCATCGACGTGGTCAACCTGGGCCTCATCTACGGCATCCACATCGACGACGCGAACATCGCGACGATCGACATGACGCTGACGTCCGCGGCCTGCCCGCTGACCGACGTCATCGAGGACCAGGCGAAGTCCGCCACCGACGGCATCGTCAGCGAGCTCCGGATCAACTGGGTCTGGATGCCGCCGTGGGGCCCGGACAAGATCACCGACGAGGGCCGCGAGCAGCTGCGCGCGCTCGGCTTCAACGTCTGATCGGCTTCGGCGCCTGATCCGTACGTGTACGTGCTTTCCGGGCGGGCCCGGTTCCCTGTGAGGGGAGCCGGGCCCGTCCGGCGTTTTCCAGCGCATCATGTGTACGGGCGTACGCAACGATGTGTACCCTCGTACACATGGGTTACGTACTGCTCGCCGGCGCGATAGCCGCCGAAGTGGCCGCCACGACGGCCATGAAGTACAGCGAAGGGTTCAGCAGGCTCTGGCCCTCGCTCATCACCGTCACCGGATACGTCGTCGCGTTCGCGCTGCTCGCGCAGACGCTCAAGACCGTCCAGATCGGCACCGCGTACGCGATCTGGGCCGGCGTCGGCACGGCCGTCATCGCCGCGATCGGCATGATCTTCCTCGGCGAGGGCCTGACCGCGGCGAAGGTTGCCGGGATCGCCCTCGTCATCGGCGGGGTCGTGCTGCTCAATCTGGGCGGGGCGCACTGATGGCCCGCCGCTACGACCCCGAGCGCCGCCAGCGGATCATCGACGCCGCGATCCGGGTCGTCGGCGCCAAGGGCATCGCCGGGCTCAGCCACCGCACCGTCGCCGCCGAGGCCGACGTACCGCTCGGCTCGACGACGTACCACTTCCGCACCCTCGACGAGCTGCTCGTCGCCGCCCTGCGGCAGGCCAACGAGGGCTTCGCCAAGGTCGTCGCCACGCACGGCGCCTTCCAGGACCCGCGCACCGACCTCGCCGCGGAACTCGCCGACGTCCTCGGCGACTGGCTCGCCGGCGACCGGGTCGGCGTCGAGCTCGAGTACGAGCTGTACCTCGCGGCCCTGCGCCGCCCCGCCCTGCGCCCCGTCGCCGCCGAGTGGTGCACGGGCCTCGCCGAGGTCATCGCCGAACGGACCGACCCCGTCACGGCCCGCGCCCTCGTCGCCCTCATGGACGGGATCTGCCTCCAGGTCCTGCTGACCGACGGGACCTACGACGCGGGCTTCGCGCGCACGATGCTGGACCGGCTCATTCCGCCCCGCGCCGCCGGTGCGCCCGGCAGCTGAGACGGGCGGGGCACCGGTTCGCCTCCGCGGGGCCGCGCCGATTAAGTTGGGCCCATGACCGACACGACTGCTACGCGTACCACCGGCGCCGTCGCCGCAGGCCTCGCCACCGTCACCACCGACGGCACCGTTCTCGACACCTGGTTCCCCGCTCCCGAGCTGGTCGCCGAGCCCGGCCCGGCCGGCACCGAGCGGCTGACCGCCGAGCAGGCCGTCGAACTCCTCGGCGAGGGCGCCGCGAAGGCGGTCGGGCCCGACGCCCGCCGCGGTGTCGAGGTCGTGGCCGTGCGCACGGTCGTCTCCTCACTCGACGACAAGCCGCTGGACGCGCACGACGCGTACCTGCGCCTGCACCTGCTCAGCCACCGCCTCGTCAAGCCGCACGGCCAGAGCCTCGACGGCCTCTTCGGCCTGCTGGCCAACGTGGCCTGGACCTCGCTCGGCCCGGTCGCCGTCGACGACGTCGAGAAGGTCCGCCTCAACGCCCGCGCCGAGGGCCTGCACCTCGCCGTGACCAGCATCGACAAGTTCCCCCGCATGACCGACTACGTCGCCCCCAAGGGCGTGCGCATCGCCGACGCCGACCGCGTCCGCCTCGGCGCGCACCTCGCCGAGGGCACGACCGTCATGCACGAGGGCTTCGTGAACTTCAACGCGGGCACCCTCGGCACCTCGATGGTCGAGGGCCGCATCTCCGCCGGCGTCGTCGTCGGCGACGGCTCCGACATCGGCGGCGGCGCCTCCACGATGGGCACCCTCTCCGGCGGCGGCAACGTCCGCATCACCATCGGCGAGCGCTGCCTCGTCGGCGCCGAGGCCGGCGTCGGCATCGCGCTCGGCGACGAGTGCGTCGTGGAGGCCGGCCTGTACGTCACGGCCGGCACCCGCGTCACCATGCCCGACGGCGAGATCGTCAAGGCCCGTGACCTGTCCGGCGCCTCGAACATCCTCTTCCGCCGCAACTCGGTCACCGGCGCCGTCGAGGCCCGCCCGAACAACGCGGTGTGGGGCGGCCTCAACGAGGTCCTGCACAGCCACAACTGACACCGTCACGCCTGAACCACAGCGGCCCGCGCCGGGACTCGGCGCGGGCCGCCGTGTGTCGTGGGCGAGTGCCCCGTGCGGCCCCTCGAAAACTTCCCGGAAGAGTTTTCCCTGCAGGGGCATAGCGGGGAGCGGTCGCGGTCGTCATCAAGGGCAGAGGCACCACATGGGTGGGGAAGTGAAGGTGACGATGGACGCAGGCAGAGACCCGGACCGCCGCGGCGCGGAGAGTTTCCGGGAGTTCGTGGCGAACCGTTCGTCCGCGCTGCTGAAGACCGCAGTCCTGCTCAGCGGGGGCGACCGGCACGCCGGCGAGGACCTGCTGCAGAACGCGCTCATCAAGGTCGCCGGGCGCTGGAACAAGGTGGACGACCCGGAGGCGTACGTGCGCCAGGTCCTCTACCGGCAGCAGATCAGCAGATGGCGGCTCAAATGGCCACGCCGCGAGGTGAGTTACGGGGAGGTGCCGGACGCGCCCGCGGCCGGTGACGGCGGCACCGCGTCGGCCGAGCTGCGGATCGTCCTGAGCGCCGCGCTTTCCCGGCTGACCCCGCGCCAGCGCACCGTCCTGGTCCTGCGCTACTTCGAGGACCTGCCCGAGGCCGACGTGGCCCGGCTGCTCGGCTGCTCCGTCGGCACCGTGCGCTCCACCACCCACCGCTCCCTGGCCCGGCTGCGCGCCCTCGCGCCCGAGCTGGCCCTGCTCGGCGCGTCCGGTGCCGAGCAGCCGCCGTCCCGTGACTACTCGCCCGTGGAGGTGCGCCCGTGAACCTGGACGAAGTGATCAAGGACGCGCTGCACGAGCAGGCCGCCGCGGTGGTCCCCGCGCCCGCGGATCTCGCCGACCGGGTGCTCGCCGCCCGGCGCAGGCGCCGCACCCGCACCGTCGCGGCCGGCGCCGCGACCGTCACCGCCGTGGTCCTCGGGGCCGTCCTGGTGCCCCGGTACGCCGGCGACCAGGACGTCAGGCCCGCCGGGGTCATCGGCTCCGAGGACGTCATCGCGCACCCCGACCAGTCCCCGCCCAAGGACGCCATCGCGGCCGGACGGGTCGCACTGGCCTCCTTCTCGACGATCCGGCAGGTCGTCTTCGACAACGGGGACGGGCGCCTGAGCCGTACCTACGGCGTCCTCGACCCGACCACCAAGACGTACCGCAAGACCACCCGCTGGTCCTGGCTCACCGTCGCTCCAGGGCTGCGCACCGCCGCCGTCCTGGAGAAGGACCTGCCCGCCGAGCGCATCGGGCTGCTCGACCTCGCGACGAACAAGGTGAAGCGGTGGATCCCCCTCGCGCAGGGGGCCGCCGGGCTCCAGTTCTCGCCCGACGGCAGCAAGCTCGTCGCGACGACGTACGCGAAGAACCCCGACGCCCTCTACAAGCGCAACGTGGTCGACTACGGCGACGGCAAGACGATGCCGGGCCCTGACATGGATTCGTCCCGGACCGGTTTCGCGGTCGTCGACGTCGCGACCGGACACAGCGACTGGCACAAGGTGACCGACAACGAGGACACCAACTCCCGGCAGGACTTCTCGTTCAACCCCACCGGCAGGCTCGTGCACGCCGGCGTCATGACGGGCGGGGTGCCCGAGCAGTACTTCGACCTCAAGGGCCGCAAGGCACCGGTGCCGCCCGAGGAGCGCCACGCCCAGTGGTACGTCCAGGCGGGCATCTCGCCGAGCGGCAAGCTCGTCGCCGGGGACTTCGCCGGGCGCGGCAAGGAGATCGCCGTGGCGGTGAACGACGCCAGGACCGGCAAACAGGTCGCGAAGCTGCCCGCGCAGCAGTTGCTCGCCTGGGCCGACGACAAGCGGCTCATCGCGTGGGGCTGCGATCCCAAGAAGTGCGCCGGCAAGGGCGAGTTCCGCAATCAGCTGCTCCTCGTCACCCTCGGCAGCCGCGAGGTCGTCCCGCTCAGCGACTTCCGCAAGGCGTCCGCCGAGTATCCGGGCCGCTGGATCCCGGAGTTCACCACGCGGTGACCAGGGGGGTCCGGTACGCCGCCAGCAGTGCGGGGGGGGGGGGCGGGCGGCGGGGGGGCGGGCGGGGGGGGGGGGCGCGGGCCCCCCGGCCCCCGCGCGCGCCCCCGCGCGCCCGCGCGCGGCCGCCCCGACCCACCCCCGGGGGGGCCCGGGGGGGCCCCGCCGCCCCCCCCGCCCGCCCGGCGCCCCGCCGCCCCCCGCGGGCAGCAGCGGGGCGCGGACCGGGCCGCCACCGGGCAGGCCCAGGGCGCCGAGCAGGGCCTTCGCGGTGACGGCGCCGGGCAGGCCCGCGTTCATCATCGCGTCCGTCAGCGGGATCACCTCGCGCTGGAGCCTCGCGGCCCCCGCCGTGTCGCCCGCGTCGAAGGCGTCGACGATCGCGCGGAAGGCGGCCGGGACGACGTTCGCCACCGTCGAGACGCAGCCCGCGCCGCCCAGGGCGCGCAGCGCCAGCACGTACTCGTCGCAGCCCGTGTAGTACGCCAGATCGGTGGCCGCCATGACCTTCTGGGTGCCGAGGAGGTCGTAGCCGCAGTCCTTCACGGCGACGACGCGGGGATGAGCCGCGAGCGCGATCATCGTCGCGGGCTCGATGCGGGTGCCGGTGCGGCCGGGGATGTCGTAGAGCATCACCGGCAGCCCGCTCGCGTCGGCGAGCGTGCGGAAGTGGGCCTCGACGGCTTCCTGCGGCGGCCGGCTGTAGTACGGGGTGACCGCCAACAGGCCGTCCGCACCGGCCCGTTCGGCCGCGCGGGCCAGCTCGGCGCTGTGCGCGGTGTCGGCCGTGCCGATGCCGGTGAGCACGTGGGCGCGCCCGGCGACCGCCTCGCGCACCGCCCGCACCAGGGAGGTCTTCTCGGCGTCCGACGTGGTGGGGGACTCGCCGGTCGTCCCGGACAGGACGAGGCCCTCGCAGCCCTCGGTGACGAGCCGGTCGGCGAGCCGCTGGGCGGCGTCCAGGTCCACGGCGCCACCGTCCTCGGTGAACGGGGTGACCATCGCGCACAGGACGCGGCCGAACGGGGAGGCGGGAAAGACGGTGTCGTCGCTCATGCAGGGAGTGTCGGCCGCCCGACCGTGAAGCTCCACTTAAATCTGCTACGACATGAAGCGGAGCAGCGCTGAAGGATGGCCGGGACGGCGTACGGACCGGACACCTGAGCGGGGCCGTTTTTCCTTCAGTCGGACCATCCTGAATCCGATGAACCGCACAGAGAGTGCCGGACGGTTCACTAGGAGTGAGTGGTGCGAGACGTGGTGCTGGCCCTGGCCATGCCCGCCGTGATGTGCGCGAGCGGGATCTACGCGGCGGCCGACGCGTGGTGGCGCCGCCGACGCCCCTCGCCCCCGCCCTACTCCCATGCCGGGCTCCGCCTCGCGGGGCAGCGCGCCGTCGCCGTGGCCGAAGCCGTCGTGGCCGACGAGTACGCGCTGCTCACGGCGGCCGGACGGCCGGCCGACCTCGCGGGCCGGCCGGCCGACTGACCGCTCACGCTCACGTACCTGCGCGCTCACGGGCGCAGACGCAGCACCTGCGGGTCGTGGTCGCTGATCTGGTCGTGGAACT
Organism: Streptomyces sp. NPDC059524; assembly: GCF_042749255.1. Classification (NCBI taxonomy): domain Bacteria; kingdom Bacillati; phylum Actinomycetota; class Actinomycetes; order Kitasatosporales; family Streptomycetaceae; genus Streptomyces; species Streptomyces sp. NPDC059524. The sequence goes on from NZ_JBHYTK010000058.1 coordinate 19,449, forward strand.
CGCTGTTGATGTGCACGCTGTCGTACGCGAACGGGCCCTTGCGGATCGACGGGCTCACCAGGATCTGGTCCAGAACCTGGCTGTTGCCCTGGTAGTCGTAGGTGTAACGCTCCTTCTTGGGCAGCGACTTGATGGCCGACCACAGCGCGCCGTCCGCCTCCAGACGCTGCGCGGTCCCGGAGAACTCGAAGTCGTTGATGTCGCCGAGCGCGATCACGTCCGCGTCCCGCCGCACCTTCAGGATGTCCTTCACGAACGCGTTGACCTCCTCGGCCTGCGCGTGCCGCTGCGTCTCCGAGCTGCGCGTCGGCGGCTGGTACTGCGAGGTCAGCGCCTGGTCACCGCCCTTGGACGCGAAGTGGTTGGCGATCACGAAGACCGTCTTCCCGCGGAAGACGAACTCCCCGGCCAGCGGCTTGCGGCTGCTCTTCCACGCGGTGGACGCGGGGTCGATCCGGCCCGGGGACGCGGTCAGCGCCGGCTCGCCCCGCTCCGTGCGCACCACGCCGACCGGGGTCGTCGCGTCGCCGCCGGCGCGGTCGGTGAACGACACCCGGTCCGGGTTGAACAGGAACACCTGGCGGATGTTGCCACCCGGCTCGCCGCCGTCCTGGCCGTCGACCGGGTCGATGCCGCGCCACTCGTAGCGCGGGCCGCCCGCCGCGACGATCGCGTCGATCAGCTTGTTCACCGTCACGTCGGAGGCGACCGTGCCGCTGTTCTTCGCGCCGTCGTTGTCCTGGATCTCCTCCAGGGACACGATGTCCGGCGCCTGCAGGTGGTCGACGATCGCCGCCGCGTGCGCGGCGAACGTGCTGTCCGAGGGGTCCAGGTTCTCCACGTTGTACGTGGCCACGGCCAGCTCGCCGGACTTCTGCGCACGGGTCGTCTCGCGCTCCAGGCCGCCCTGCTCCAGGGTGCCGAGCTCGCGCGCGACCAGCGTGTAACCGCCGTACTGGTTGAAGTCCAGGGGGCCCTCGGTCGTGCCCGCGAGAGTGTCGCCGACATCGGCCTTCGGGAAGTCGGCGACCGCGCCCAGGGACTGGATCTGCAGCCGGCCACCGTTCTGCGAGGCGTAGGAGCCGTAACGGGAGCCGCCGCGCTCGGTCCGGTTCTCGCGCGGCCGCACCGTGACCCACAGCTCGGTGTGCGGGTCGGTCGCCGTGACGACGCGCGAGGAGCCGATCCGTACGTTCTGGCCCTCCAGGGACTCGTAGTAGTCCAGGGCGTAGGCGCGCGGCCGGAGCGGCAGGCCGTTGACCGAGCCCTGCGCGGCCGGGTCGCCCGCGGGCGCGTACGCGGCCGGGACCGAACGGGAGTCGATCGTGGTGACCGGTACCGCGTTGCCGGACGAGACGACGGTGACCGTCGGCTTGGTTATCTCGGTCAGCGACTGGTTGCCCGACGAGGCGCCGCCCGGGACGTACTCGGAGACCGTGCCGGACACCTTGACCGCGTCGCCTGTCTTCACGGTCGGGGCGGAACCGGTGAAGACGAACACGCCCTCACTCGTGGCCGGGTCGGCGTCCGGCGCCGTGTCCTCGAACCAGAAGCCCTTGACCGAGCCGTAGTTGCGCACCCCCGTCACGACGCCCGCGACATCCGCGACCTGCTGCCCCGCGAGCGGGGAGAGCCGGGTGGAGCCCTGGATGTCGTGGATGGCGACGGTGTCGGCGTGGGCGGGCGACACCGCGAGGACGGTGCCGGCCGCACCGCAGGCGGTGACGACGGCGAGCGCGGCGAGCCGCGAACGGGAGAACACGGAGAACGCGCTGCGCGCGGGGCGTGCTGACTGACTCGGCAAGGGGATCCCTCCGGGGACGTGCGAGTGGCGAGCGCCGGGACGAGGGCGGACTGCCGTCCGACTTCTACGCGCGTCAATCTCTTGTGTGCCCGGGGGAGTTGTCAAGGTTTCGTGAGTGGCCGCACGCGGTCGGGGAGCCGACTGGCAGATGAACCCGGCGGCAAGGGTGCAAATCCGTCTAGGCTGAGCGGTCGCAACGTAGCTCATGAGGAGAACCAGCCGATGTCAGACAGCTCCACCCTGCCGCCGGTACGGCTGCCCGCCGAAGCGGAGCTGGCGCGGGACGCCCTCGCCACCCCCCTCCTGTCGCGCGCGGTGCGGCTCGCCCGCTGGGCCGGGCCCGGCACCCGGGTCGGCGCGGGCGGCGAACTCGTCGACGAGCAGCTGCCCGCCGCGGCCGCCGAACTCGGCCTGCCCGACGACGCGGACGGCGCCGCCGACGCGAGCGAGGCGTGGCGGGTCGCCGTCGACACCGGCCTGGTGGAGATCGTCGACGAGGAGGAGGGCACCGTCACCGTCGGCGAGGAACTCGGCGTCCTCACCTCCGGCGGACCCGCGGACGTCCTCGCGCTGTGGCGCGCGGCCCTGGAGACGGTGCTCGCCGACGCGACCGTGCCCGACCTCGACGACCTGGTCGACGCCATGGAGGAGGGCGGCGAGATCGACTTCTCGCAGCTCGACTGGGACCCCGAGGCGGAGGCCGAGTTCCTCGACGGCGTCCTCGGCAACCTGTACCTGCTGACCGTCACCGAGGGCGGCGCGGGCGAGGGACCCGTGCCGCTGCCCGCCCTCGCCGCGTCGATGATCGTCCCCGACGACATGGGCGAGCCCACCGACGACGTCCTGGAACAGGTGTCGGACGCGATGATGCGCCTCGACGACCAGTTCCGGATGCTCGCCCCCGTCGGCCTCGTCGAGTTCCAGCCTGTGGACGAGGCCCTCATGGCCGACATCGACTCCGACGAACCGGCCGCCCCCGTCGACGAGTCCGACATCGCGCGCTACGGCATGGTCCGCCTCACCCCGCTCGGCCTCCACGGCATCCGCGCCCGGATGCTGGAGGCCGGAATCGACGCGCCGGCCGTCGGCGACCTCGCCGACAAGGGCGCCGACGCGCTGCTCGACGGCACCTCCGCGTTCCCGCAGGCCGCCGCCCAGGCCGAGATCGAACAGTGGCTCGCCCGGCGCGAAACGCTCGCCTCCGCCCGCGAGTTGCTCGGCGCCGCACGCGGCGGCGACCAGGGCGCCCCGCTGCGCCGGCTGCGCTGCCAGCAGGCCCTGTCCCTCGTCGGCACCGAGGCCGAGCCCGCGCTCCGCGAGGTCCTCCAGGACCCGGAGCTGGGCGGCCTCGCCCGGGTCTGGCTCGCCGAGCACGGCGCCACGGACGTGCCCGCGCCGTCCGAGGACCTCGTCTTCTGGCTGACCGTCGACACGATCGCCGCGCAGCTGTCCCTGGAGGGCAACTCGGAGGAGCTGCAGGCCCTCGTCGAAGGGCTCGCCGCGCAGCACAGCGGCTTCTTCGCGGCGGCCTGGCGGGTCGACCACCCCGCCACCGCCGACGTCCTGGAGGCGATGGGCCGCCTCCACCCGGACAAGAAGGTCGCCAAGGAGGCCCGCAAGGCCGCCTTCAAGGCGAGGTCCGCCTCCGGCGGCTGAGCGGCGTCTTCCGGTGCGGGCGGGGGAGCTCGCCGCAGGGGCCGGTGTGGTCGGTCGGGCGCGGACCGTGGTCCTGCTGCGCGCGGTCCCCCCGCGCCCCTGGCGGCGCTGAACCGAGCGGCGCTGATCCGAGCGGCGCTGATCCGAACGGGTCCGTCCCTGTGGGGCCGGGCTCGGCAGGCCGTCTCCGGAGGAGCGGGCCCGGACGGCGCCGCCGGAAGTCGGGGCAGTGGGTGCCTGCGCGTCGGGCGGAGTTCAACCGGTGTTCGCGCGGGCGCGGGAGCGTGTGGCCGAACCGGGTGTCTCGAAAGGGACGCCCCGCGGTCCTCACCCCCCGACCACTCCCGTCACCTCCGCAGGAGACAGCCACCATGTCGCTCACTCGCAGGGACTTCGCCCGACGCTCCGCGGCCACCGGCGCCGGCGTCGCCCTCGCCGGTTCCGTCGGCGCCCTCGCCACCGCGCCGGGCGCCCTCGCGGCCACCGACACCGCCGACGTCACCGACGCCGACGCGGACCGGCACGGTCCGGCCGACGGCCCCGGGTACGGTCCGCTGCGGGCCGACCCCGCCGGCATCCTCGCGCTGCCGGCCGGATTCTCGTACAAGGTCATCACCTACAGCGGGAAGACCAAGCTGGAGTCGGGCGAGTTCACGCCGTCCAACCACGACGGCACCGCCACCTTCGAGGGCCCCCGCGGCACCACCCTCCTCGTCAACAACCACGAGCTGGCCGGCGCCCGCGACAAGTGGCCGCACCCGGTGCCGCTCACCGAGGGGCTCGTCTACGACCCGGCCGCGGCCGGCGGCTGCACCGTCGTCGAGGTCCGCCGCGGCGGCGAGGTCGCCGAATGGGTCGGCATCGCCGGCACCGCCACCAACTGCGCGGGCGGCTCCACCCCCTGGGGCACCTGGCTGACCTGCGAGGAGACCGAGGACAAGGCCGGCAAGAACGGCTTCACCAAGGACCACGGCTACGTCTTCGAGGTCGACCCCTACGACCGCCGCGCCAACCAGGCCCCCAAGCCGATCAAGGCCCTCGGCCGCTACGCCCACGAGGCCGTCGTCATCGACCCCAAGCGCGGCCACGCCTTCCTCACCGAGGACGCCTCCGGGCCCAACGGCCTGCTCTACCGCTGGGTCCCGCCGCACGGCTTCAAGCACGGCCGCGGCAAGCTCGCCACGCTCGCCGACGACGCGGGTGTCCTCCAGGCCTTCAAGTGCTTCGACTCCGGCGGCCGCTTCGTCGACGACCTGTCCCGCGCCACGAAGACCGGAACGGTCTACGGCGTCGACTGGGTCGACGTCCCCGACCGCGACGCGAAGACCGTCTCCACGCGCAAGCAGTTCAAGGACGGCGAGATCACCCGCGCCCGCAAGCTCGAAGGCATGTGGTGGGGCGACGGCGGCGCCTACATCGTCTCCTCCTTCGCCCGTGACGAGAGCCCCGTCCAGCACGACGGCCAGGTCTGGTTCTACGACCCCAAGCGCCGCACCCTCACCCTGAAGGTGCTCCTCGGCGTCAACCCCGACCCGTCCCAGGACGGCGCCCTCGACGGCCCGGACAACATCACGGTCTCCCCGTACGGCGGCCTCGTCATCGCCGAGGACGGCGAGGGCGTCCAGCACCTGTTCGGTGCGACCGAGCGCGGCCGCACGTACCCGATCGCGCGCAACGACCTGAACATCGGGACGGAAGAGGAGCCGGAGTACAGCGAGTTCACCGGCGTCACCTTCTCGCCCGACGGCCGCACCCTCTACGCCAACATCCAGACCCCCGGCATCATGCTCGCCATCACGGGGCCCTGGAAGCGTCAGCGCTGAACCCGTTGAACTCCTCCGCGCCGGAATTTAATTGCCTGGCGACCGGTCACACACCGCCCTAGAGTTTTTCTCACGCCGCACCTCCCGGTGCGAAGGCCACGGTTACTTCCTCTCCAGAAGACAGCACCGCGGCCGGCAAGATCTCGGGAGGCGTAGCAGATGGTGTGTGCCCGGTGCGCAGGCAACGGTTACTTCTCCTAATCCGGGGGTTGCGGGTTCGAGTCCCGTCACGCGGTCGTTCGCACGGCTGCGGTAGCTCAATCGGTAGAGCACCGGCACAGTTCCGTCGCCGACTTCTGATCTCGGGCACGCTCCATTCGCTGCGCCTCCCTCGCTTTCACGCTTTCGCTGAATTCGGGGGAATTCTCATGGCACGTTTCAACCGCAAGTCCGTACAGGCCGCGCTCCGTTCCCCGGTGCGCACCACCGGCCGCGTCCTGCGCACCCACGAGGGCGGCCGGGGCGCCGAGCGCGACGAGCGCTCCGAACTCTTTCTGCTCTCGGTCGCCAACTTCGTGTCGCAGCAGACCTTCTACGAGGACGGAGCGGCCCGCGACGACCGCTTCACCGACCTCGTGCGCCGGCTCGCCGTGAGCGACCCGGAGTGGACCGCGGGCCTGCTCGGCTGGCTGCGCGGCGAGGGCAACATGCGCACCGCGTCCCTCGTCGGCGCCGCCGAGTACGTGCACGCCCGGCTCGCCGCCGGCGCCACCGACGGCCCGTCGAACCGGCAGGTGATCGCGTCCGTGCTGCGCCGCCCCGACGAGCCCGGCGAACTGCTCGGCTACTGGGCGCAGACCCACGGCCGCGCCCTGCCCAAGCCGGTCAAGCGCGGCGTCGCCGACGCCGTCCGCCGCCTGTACCACGGCAAGGCCCTCCTGAAGTACGACACCGCCTCCAAGGGCTACCGCTTCGGCGACGTCCTGAACCTGGTGCACGCGGCGCCGGACCCCGAGCGGCCGGGGCAGGGCGAGCTCTTCCAGTACGCGCTCGACCGCCGGCACCACCCGGAGACGGCCGAGGCGCCGGCCTCCAGCCCGGTCCTGGTCGCGCACCGCGAGCTGATGGCGGTGCCGGCCGCCGAGCGGCGCGCCGTGCTGCTCGCGCCCGACGGCGCCGAGCGGCTCGCCGCGGCCGGCATGACCTGGGAGGCGCTGGCCGGCTGGCTGCAGGGTCCGATGGACCGGGCGGCCTGGGAAGCGGTGATCCCGTCCATGGGCTCGATGGCGCTCGTCCGCAACCTGCGGAACTTCGACGAGGCCGGTGTCTCGGACGAGGTCGCGGCGCGGGTCGCGGCCCGCATCGCGGACCCGGCCGAAGTGGCGCGCTCGCGCCAGTTCCCCTTCCGCTACCTCGCCGCGTACCAGCACGCGCCGTCGCTGCGCTGGGCGTACCCGCTGGAGCGGGCGCTCGGCCACTCGCTGGCCAACGTGCCGTCGCTGCGCGGCCGGACGCTGATCCTGGTGGACCGCTCCGGCTCGATGTGGAGCCCGCTGTCCGACCGCTCGCAGCTCAACCGGGCGGACGCGGCCGCGGTCTTCGGCACGGCGCTCGCGCTGCGGGCCGCCGACGCGGACCTGGTCGAGTTCGGCACGAGCAGCGCGCCCGTGAAGTACGGCGCGGGCGAGTCCGTGCTGAAGATCCTGGAGCGGTTCGGGAACCTCGGCGGGACGAACACGACGGAGGCGGTGCGCCGCCACTACCGCGGGCACGACCGGGTGCTGATCGTCACCGACGAGCAGGCCACGTACAGCCACTACGGGGACCCGGGCGAGTCCCTGCCGGCGCACGTCCCGGTGTACACGTGGAACCTGGCCGGGTACCGGGCCGGTCACGCTCCGTCGGCGCCGAACCGGCACACGTTCGGGGGGCTGTCCGACACGGCGTTCCGGATGGTGTCGCTGCTGGAGGCGGGCCGGGACGCGGACTGGCCCTGGGCCCAGGCCGCCGCGTAGGCCGAGTGGCTGGGGTGACGAAGAAAAATCCTTCGGTAAGGGAACGGCAAAGCGGAGCCGCTCGTTACCCCAGTCATGACAGCTATGACCCCCGGCTCGAACATCCCGCTCACGGCGCAGCGCGTGACGGTGGACGTCACGGCCCCCGTGCGCCTGGACGTATCGGGCCTGCTGCTCACCGCAGACGGCAAGGTGCGCTCGGACGACGACTTCATCTTCTACAACCAGCCCGCGGGACCCGGCGTGACGTACACGTCGGGCGGCGGCACGGCGCCCGACGCGATCACGGTGGACACGGCCGCCGTGCCGCCGGGCATCGAGAAGATCGTCGTCACCGCGAGCCCGGACGCCGCGGGCCAGACCTTCCAGGGCATCGAGCCCACGGCCACGATCCGCAGCGCGGACGACGGCGCGGTCATCGCCACGTTCACGCCGCCGCAGCTGGGCTCCGAGACGGCCCTGGTCGTCATGGAGGTCTATCTGCGGAACGGGGCGTGGAAGGCCCGCGCGGTGGGCCAGGGGTACGCGAACGGGCTGGCGGGCATCGCCACCGACTTCGGCGTCTCCGTGGAGGAGCCGGCCGCCCCGCCCGCGCCCCAGCCCCCGGCCGCCGCCCCCGTCGCACCGCCGGCCCCGCCCGCCGCCGCGATGCCCGCGCCGACCACCCCGCCGGTGGACCCGCGCATCGCCCCGCCCCCGCCGCCCGCGGCCGCCCCCGCGGCAGCCGCCGCCCCGGCCCCCGGCGCCGGGAAGATCAACCTGGACAAGGGCCGGGTCAGCCTCCAGAAGAACCAGACGGTGTCCCTCGTCAAGGGCGGCCGCCCGCTGCTGAGCCAGGTCAAGATGGGCCTCGGCTGGGAGCCCGCGTTCCGCGGCAAGGACATCGACCTCGACGCGTCCGTCATCGCGTACGGCCCGCAGCGCAACCACATCGACAGCTGCTACTTCGGCAAGCTCTCGATCGTGAACGGCGCGATCAAGCACTCCGGGGACAACCTGACGGGTGAGGGCGGCGGCGACGACGAGGTGATCGTCGTCGACCTCGGCCGCCTCCCGCAGGACGTCACGGGCCTGGTCTTCACGGTCAACTCGTTCTCGGGCCAGAAGTTCACCGAGGTCGCCAAGGCCTACTGCCGCCTGCTCGACGCGGCGACCGGCGAGGAGCTGGTCCGCTTCGACCTGACGAACGCGGAGCCGCAGACCGGCGTGATGATGGCCAAGCTCATCAAGCAGTTCTCCGGCGAGTGGGAGATGACCGCGATGGGCGACTTCGTGAAGTCCCGCACGGTCCGCGGCATGGTCAAGCCGGCGGCGCAGGCGTTGTAGTCACCGTCACCGCCGCGACGGCATGGGGAAGGCCGGGCTCCGAAGGAGTCCGGCCTTCCCCATGTCCGGGGGGGAGAGAGACGGCCCGTCTCAGTGCGGCCAGATCGGTGGGTCATCGACGAAGCGGCCGCCGATGTGGTGGTGGGCGGGGAGGGTGTCGTCGAGGGGGCCCTGGGCGGCGAGGAGTTTGGCGGCGTAGGGCTCGGAGTCGTCCTGGGGGGCGTAGCCGAGGGCGCGGGCGGTGGTCAGGTCCCACCAGGCGCGGGTGTTGGCGGAGGAGCCGTGGACGACGGTGTGGCCGACGTGTTCGGCGGTGAGGGCCGCGTCGAAGAGGCGGGCGCCGTCGGCGGGGCTCATCCAGAGGGAGAGCATGCGGACGTCGGTCGGTTCGGGGAAGCAGGAGCCGATGCGGACCGACACCGTCTCGACGCCGTGCTCGTCCCAGTAGTACTGGGCGAGGTCCTCGCCGAAGCATTTGGACAGGCCGTAGAAGGTGTCGGGGCGGCGCGGGGTGTCGACGGGGACCAGGGGGGCGCCGTCCTCGACGTGCGGGCGCGGGGTGTAGCCGATGGTGTGGTTGGAGGAGGCGAACACGACGCGGGGCCCGCCCGCCTCGCGGACCGCTTCGTAGAGGCGCTGGGTGCCTCGGATGTTCGACTCGAGGATCTTGTCGAACGTGGACTCCAGGGAGATGCCCGCGAGATGGAGGACGCCGTCCACGCCGTGCACGGCCTCGCGCAGGGCGGCGGTGTCGTTGAGGTCCGCGACGATCGCGTCGGGCGCGTCCGGGACGGGGCGCACGTCGAACAGGCGCAGGTCGTAACCGTGCTGCGGGAGCAGGCCGCGCATCAGGGTGCCGAGGCCGCCGGCGGCGCCGGTGAGCAGGACCGTGCGGGGCGCGGGGGGCGTGTGGGGAGCGGCCATGCGCGGGATCTCCCGTGTATGTGTGTGAGTCGAGTTCATATTTGTGGACACGCTAGGGAGGGTGGCGGGGTGCGTCAAGGGTGCGGGAGGGGGTGAGTCTGCGCCTTGACCCGCCCTGTGCGGCGGCTTACGGTGAGCGCGTTCAGGGATATGGACAGGGATCAGAAACTTGCACATGGACGGGGGAGGCGCGTGCCGGCCCGCGTCCGCGTGCACCAGTTCAGGGAGAGCCCGTGACGTCAGCCCCGCTCGCCGCCCGACTCGGCATCCCCCGGGGACCGCTGTTCTTCCCCGTCACCGCGTACGGACCCGACGGCGGAGTCGACCTCGACACCTACCGCACCCATGTGCGGCGCGGGGTCGAGGCCGGGGCCGCCGCCGTGTTCGCCTGCTGCGGCACCGGGGAGTTCCACGCGCTCGCGCCCGAGGAGTTCGAGGCGTGCGTCGCCGTCGCGGTCGAGGCGGCCGCGGGCGAGGTGCCGGTCCTCGCGGGCGCCGGGTACGGCACCGCGCTCGCCGTCGACTTCGCCCGCCGGGCCGAACGGGCGGGCGCCGACGGCCTGTTGGCCCTGCCGCCCTATCTCGTGGCGGCGGGCCAGGAGGGGCTGCTGCGGCACTACACGCTGCTCGCCGAGGCGACCTCCCTCGACGTCATCGTCTACCAGCGCGACAACGCCGTGTTCACCCCGCGGACCGTCGTCGGCCTCGCCCGGCACCCCAAGGTCCTCGGCCTCAAGGACGGACTCGGCGACCTCGACCTGATGCAGCGCACCGTGAGCGCCGTGCGCACCGACGCCCCCGACGCCGCGTTCCTGTACTTCAACGGGCTGCCCACCGCCGAACTCACCGCGCTCGCCTACCGCGGCATCGGCGTCACCCTCTACTCCTCCGCCGTCTTCTGCTTCGTCCCCGAGATCGCCCAGGCCTTCCACCGGGCCCTGAACACGGGGGACGACGCGACGGTGGTCCGCCTCCTCGACGGCTTCTACCGGCCGCTCGTCGAACTGCGCGGCGAGGGCCGCGGCTACGCGGTCTCACTGGTCAAGGCCGGTGTAAGACTGCGCGGGCTCGACGTCGGCGAGGTGCGGCCGCCGCTGCACGAGCCGTGCAAGGAGCACGTCGAGCGGCTCGCCGCGCTCGTCGAGCACGGCCTCGGTCTGCTGGAAGGAGCCGGCGCGTGAAGACCTCCGTCTTCCTCTACCCCTGGGACGTCAACGGGGACCCGGCCGCCGCCCGCCGGATCGCCGACCTCGGCGTCGGCCAGGTCACGCTCGCCGCCGCCTACCACTCGACCCGCGCCCTCACCCCGCGCCACCCGCACCACCGCGTCGTCACCGCCGCCCACGCCGCCACGCTCTACCCCGTCGACCGGCGGCGCTGGCACGGCAGGGTCCCCGCCCCGTACTCGGCCGGCGACTGGGCCCCGGGCGACGCCTACGGGGAGGCCGCCGCCGCACTCGCCGACGCCGGGCTCGACGTGCACACCTGGGTCGTCCTCGCCCACAACTCCCGCCTGGGCGCCGAACATCCGGACACCTCCGTCGTCAACGCCTACGGCGACCGCTACCCCTGGGCCCCCTGCATCGCCCAGCCCGCCACCCGCGCCTACCTCGTCGACCTCGCCGCCGAGGCCGCCACCCGGCCCGGCGCCCTCGGCACCGAACTCGAGTCCCTCGGCTGGTACGGGCTCGCGCACCTGCACGCCCACGACAAGATCGCCGGTGTCGAGCTCGGCGACGCGGGGCAGTACCTGATGTCGCTCTGCTTCTGTCTGTCCTGCCGCGACGGGTACGGGCGTCAGGGCCTCGACCCCGACGAACTCGCCCGCGCGGTACGGGTCGCGCTGGAGCCCGTATGGCGCGGCGAGGCCTGCGACGACGGCTGGGCGGGCGTCGAGAAGCTGCTCGGCGCCGACCGGGCCGCCGCGACCCGCGCCCACCGCGACGCCACCGCGCAGTCGCTCCAGGAGGAGGCCGTCGCGGCCGTCCGCAAGGCAGCCCCGGCCGACACCGCCTTCCAGGTCCTGCTGCACGCCGACCCGGTCCCGTACCACTGCGGGGCCAACGCCGGAGTCGACCCCGCCCACATCCTCTCCGTCGCCGACGGCGTCGTCGTGCCCTGCACCGGGGGAGCGGGCCTCGTGCCCCCGTTCGCCGAGCAGGGCCGCGGCGTGGTCGCAGCGAACCTCACGATCGTCACCGGCATGGGCGGCAACCCCGCGGCCCTCGCCACCGACGCCCGCGCGGCCCGCGCCGCCGGAGCCGGCGAACTGAGGCTCTACCACGCCGGGTTGGCGTCCGACGCGGACCTGGCGGCGGTGACGCGGGCGCTCACCCAGGTGCCGTGACCGCTCAGCCAGGTACCGTGACCACTCACCCGGGTTCCGTCACAGCCGAACCGCCCCGACGGCCGGCGCCGTGACAGGCCACGGCCAGCAGCAGCCCCGCCCCGCCGACCACCGGCAACAGCACCCCCACCGGCGCCACGACCACGAGCCCCGCGCCCACGGCCAGGGTCAGGGCACCCGGGGTGAACAGCAGGGTGTGGGCCGCCGCCGAGGCCCGGCCGAGCACCTCGTCCGGCAGGGCGCGCTGCACCGCAGTCAGCGCCGCCACCAGCGGGCAGGGCAGCCCCACCCCGATCGCCGCGCTGCCCACGAGGACCGCCGCGTCGTACGGCACCGCCCGCACCGCCGCGCCCAGCGCGAACAACGCGATCCCGTACGCGGCGAAGCGGCGGGCGCCGAGCCGGCGCAGCAGCCCGCCGGACAGCGCGCCCGCGGCCACCGAGCCCACGCCCTGCACCGCGTACAGCACCCCCGTGAACGCGGGGGCCCGGCCGAGACCGTCGACCACCGCGAACACCGACGCGCCCGTGACCCCGGACAGTGCCATGACGCCGGACCCGGACAGCAGCAGCGGGCGCGGCTCCCCGTGCCGCCACAGCTCGCGCAGCCCGTCCGCCGCGCGGGCCCCCGCCCGCCGCACCGGCCGAGGATCCCGCCCCCGCACACTCGCGAACAGGCCCGCCGCGGCGACAAAGGTCACCGCGTCGAGCAGTGCGACGCGCGCGCCGCCGTACGCCGCGAACAAGGCGGCGCCCGCGAGCGGCGCCACGATCTTCACGCCCTCGTTCACCGACATCCGCAGCCCGTTGAGCTCCCCGAGCACGTCTGCGGGGACGGCGCCCGCGACCCACGCGGACTCCGCCGCGTCGGTGACGACGCCGCAGGCCCCGTAGAGGAAGAGGACGGCGAACAGGAGCCACAGGCGGCCGGGGCCGTCGACCGCGAACAGGGCGAGGACGAGGGCAGAAAGGGCCAGATTCACGGCGACGAGCAGCCGCCGGCGGCGCACCCGGTCGGCGATCGCGCCGAGCAGCGGACCGGCGAGCGTGGGCGCCCACAGCGCGAACGCGCAGAGCGCCGCGAGACCGTCCGAGCCGGTCAACTCCTTGGTCCACACCCCGGAGACCAGCCACAGGGCGCTCGTCCCGAAGCCGGAGACGAGCACGGCGAGCAGACAGCGGCCGGCGGCGCGGTCGCGCAGGACACGGACGAGGGGACGTTCAGGGGGCGCCGGGAGCGGCGTCTTGTACGAGGTCATGGGCGCCGAGTCTGGATCTGAGGCCCCTGCCCCGGCATCGGGCGGATGCCCCGGATCGCGCGGCCGGGATCAGCCCAGCCGCCACAGCACGTACGTCACACACAGCAGGACGACCCCGGCCGCGGTGAGCAGTGAGCCCAGCAGCCGCAGATGGCCCGGCGACGGCACGGCGACGGGCGGGGCCCCGGTGCGCCGGCCGAGGGTGCCGCGCAGGTCAAGGGCCCAGTTGAGACCGCAGCAGATCGCCACGAGCGCGCCCACGAGGAACAGCCCGAGCAGCTCGGGCGACGCGGCGCGCGTCACGGCGGCGACCAGGGGTGCGGAAGTCACGGTCCGGGATCCTCTGTCTAGGTTCGTTCCGGCTTGTCGACCCTAGAGGCCGGGGTTCAACACGCGGTCAAGTCCGGTTCAGGCGTGGGCAATGGCTTGCCCCGTGGCTGATATCGATCGGGTAACAGGACTCGCGGGAGCGCATGTGATGCGCGTAGACATGCAGCCACCTGCACACATCCCACCCGTTTCCAGCACCGGAGTTGCCCGTGCCGACCCTTCGCCCCTCCACCCGTGTCATCGGCGTCGCCGCCGCCTGCGCCCTCGCCGCCGGTGTCGCCTACGGCACCGGCACCGCGAGCGCCGACCGCCCCTCGGCGAGCACGACGGCCGAACCGCACAACATCGGCCTGCTGTTCAAGGAGATCGACTCCTACTACGGCGCCACCCAGGACGCCGACGGCGTCTGGCAGTCCTCGCCCGACAGCCAGTACGCGCAGGACCTCGCCCGCATCCAGGCCGCCGCGAAGAAGCGGATCGCCCGCGCCGCCCACCGGCACCACGGCAAGGACGAGCGCCCCGCCGTCGTCTTCGACATCGACGACACCCTGCTGCTCAGCCTCGACTACGAGAAGAAGACGAACTACGTCTACAACGACGCCACTTGGAAGGCCTACGTGGCCAAGGCGGACCGGCCCGCCGTGTTCGGCACCCCCGCCCTCATCGCGTACGCCGAGTCCCAGGGCGTCGAGGTGTTCTACAACTCCGGCCTGAGCGAGGAGCAGCGCTCCGCCGCCGTGGAGAACCTGAAGAAGGTCGGCATCGACGTCAACCTCGACGCCGACCACGTCTTCCTGAAGAACAAGGCGAACCCGCCCGCCTACCTGAGCGACTGCGCCACCCCGGCCGCCTGGAAGTGCACCACGGTCCAGTACAAGTCCGGCACCCGCGCGCACATCGAGTCCCTCGGCTACGACATCGTCGGCAACTTCGGCGACCAGGAGTCCGACCTCGAGGGCGGCCACGCCGACCGCACGTACAAGTTCCCGAACCCCACCTACTACGTGGGCTGAGTCCGCTCCCGGGCCCGCCCGGCGGCCCTGGCTACGCTGACCCGGTGGCGGAGGAACAGACGGCGTACTGGGACGAGATGCGGGAGCTGCTGCGCGGGCGCGGGCTGCCCGACGGGCACACCGAGGCGGTCCTCGCCGAGCTGGCCGGGGCCGCCCACGGCGACCCGGCCGGGCGGTTCGGCCCGGCCGGCGCGCTCGCCGATATGCTGACCCCCGCGCCCGCCGCCGACGAACACGCCGAGATCTGGCGCTGGTCCGCCGACACCTACGCGGACGCGGCACTGCTCGACCGCTTCGGCGCCGAGGGCTGGGAGCTCGAACGCGTCGACTCCCTCGGCCGTTTCGTCTGCCGCCGCGATCCGGAGCACCCCCGGCGCTGGGAGTACCGCCGCGCGGTCACCGGTACGGGAGGGCGGCCGGCCGGCGTGGGCTGGCAGCCGTGCGGGACCTGGACCGTCTACACGTGGTTCAAGCGCGAGAAGCCGGTGCCGGAGCCGGTGCGGGGCGGGGACGGCGCACAGCCCGCACCGTCCCCGCCCCGCCGCCGACGGCTCTTTCCCCGGCGCCGCCGGGCCTGACCCGCCACCGCTCTGCGATCTCGGGTCTCAGTCCTTCAGGCCCGCCTCCATCATGGCCTGCGCCACCGGCGCCGCGAGCCCGTTGCCGCTGACCTCCGAGCGCGCCGCGTCGGACTGCTCGACGACGACCGCCACCGCGATCTGCTTCCCGGAGGAGTCGTCCTTCGCATAGGACGTGAACCAGGCGTACGGCGTCTGGCTGTTGTTCTCGCCGTGCTGCGCCGTACCCGTCTTGCCGCCCACGGTCGCGCCCGGGACCTGCGCGTTCGTGCCCGTGCCCCGCTCGACCACGGTCTCCATCGCCGACTGGAGCTGCTCGGCGGTCCGGGTGCTCACGACCCGCTCGGTGTCGCCGTCGGGGTAGCTCTTCAGCGCGTCGCCGTCGGCGTCCGTCACCTCGGACACCATGCGCGGGGAGGCCTGCTCGCCCCCGTTGGCCAGGGTCGCGGAGACCATCGCCATCTGCAGCGGCGTCGCCGTCACGTCGAACTGCCCGATGCCGGACAGCGCCGTCTGCGCCTTGTCCATCCCGGACGGGTACACGCTCTCGGCGGCCCGCACCGGCACGTCCTGCTCGGTGTCGCCGAAGCCGAACTTCTCGGCCATCGCCCGCACCTTGTCCTGCCCCAGATCGACGGCCATCTTCCCGAACACCGTGTTGCAGGAGTACTGCAACGCCGTGCGGATGCTGGCGTTCTCGCAGGGTGCGGTCTTGCTCTCGTTGCGCAGATACGTCTGGGTGCCGGGCAGCAGATACGGGTCCGGCGAGTCGGTCTTCTCGTCGACCGAGCCGTACAGGCCGTCCTCCAGCGCGGCCGCGGCCACGACCAGCTTGAACGTGGAGCCGGGCGGCAGCGCCTGCTTCAGCGCCCGGTTCAGCGTCGGTACGTCCTTGTCGGCGGACAGCGCCTTCCACGCCGCCGCGTCCGAGGATCCCGAGCCGCTGATCTTCGACGGGTCGAACGACGGCGTCGACACCATGCCGAGGATCTTCCCGCTCTCCGGGTCGATCGCGACGGCGGCGCCCTTCTTGTCGCCGAGCGCCTCGTACGCCGCCTTCTGCACCGCGGGGTCGATCGTCGTGACCACATCGCCCGGGTCCGTGTGCTCGCCGGTCAGCGCGTCGACCGGGTTCTTCAGCTCGGGGTCCGAGCCGTCGAGCACGTCCTGGTAGATCGACTCCAGCTGCGTCGCGCCGTACACCTGCGACGTGTAGCCCGTCACCGCCGAGTACAGTGCCCCGTCCTCGTACGTCCGCTTGTACGCGAGGTCGCCCGAGTCCGTCTTCTCGGAGCCCGTCACCGCCTTTCCGCCCACGATGATGTCGCCCAGCGGATACGCGTACTGCGCGATCGTCTTCCGCCGGTTGTCCTTGTCGTCTGCGAGCGCAGGGCCGTCGTAGAACTGCACCAACGTCGCCTTGACCAGCAGAGCGAGCACGAGGAGCAGACAGAAGACCGAGGCACGCCTGATCGCCTTGTTCATCCCACAGAAGGGACGAGCGGACCGGAGCGGATCGTTCCTTCTGGGGTCGATTCTCAGAAAGCTCTCATGACGTGATCAACGTCATGCAACGGTCACGCCGGTCACGATCCCTGCACGAACCCGCCCTCGTACGCCGCGATCACCGCCTGCGTCCGGTCCCGGGCCCCCGTCTTCGCGAGCACCGCCGCGACATGTGTCTTCACCGTCGCCGCGCCCACCCCGATGCGCTCCGCGATCTCCGCGTTCGTCAGGCCCGTCGCCATCAGCCGCAGCACGTCGCTCTCCCGTCCGGTCAGCCGCGCGACCCACGGGGCCGCCCGCGTCCGCGAGGCGGCGTGCTCGGCGGCCAGCGCCCGCACCGCCGCCGGGAACAGGAGGGTGTCGCTGCGCGCCACCAGCCGCACCGCGCCGACCAGCGCGTCCGCGTCCGCCCGCTTCAGCAGGAACCCGGCGGCGCCGGCCCGCAGGGCCTCGTACACGTAGGCGTCGTTCTCGAAGGTGGTCACCACCACGACGCGCGGCGGCTCGTCCATGGCACGCAGGATCTGTTCGGTGGCACGGATGCCGTCGACCTCCGGCATCCGCACGTCCATGAGCACGACGTCCGGGCGCAGCTCGCGCACCACGGACACGGCCTCGGCGCCGGTCGCGGCCTCGCCGACCACCTCGATACCGGGCTCGGCGGACAGGATCGCGCGCAGTGCGGTGCGGACCATGCGTTCGTCGTCGGCGAGGACGACGCGCAGCGGTGCGGGGGTCACGGGATCTTCGGTTCCTTCCGGGAGGGGAGAGGGAGGCGTACGTCCAGGAGCCAGGTCCCGGGGGTGCCGGGTGCGGGCCCGGCGCTCGCGGTGCCGCCGAGCAGCCGGGCCCGGTCCGCGATGCCGCGCAGCCCGTGTCCGCCGCCGGGGCGCGGCGGCCCGGCCCCGTCGTCCGGCAGCGGGTTCTCGGCGGTGATCCGCAGCGCGTCCCCGTCCCGGGCCAGCCGCAGGGCCACGGCGGTGCCCGCGTGCCGCAGCGCGTTGCTGAGCGCCTCCTGCACGATCCGGTACGCCTCCCGGGAGACCAGCGGCGGCAGCCCGGCCGGGTCGACGTCCACCCGCGCCGTCACCTCCGTGCCGCCGGCCCGGGTCCGCCGCAGCAGCCCGTCGAGATCGTCCGCCAGCGTCGGCGCGGGCGCCGTCGCCGCCGCGTCCCCGGCCTCGCGCAGCACCCCGAGCACGGCGTCCAGCTCCCCGACCGTGCGCCGTGTGGTGTCCTCGATCGCCGCGAGCGCCTCCCGTACGAAGTCGGGGTCGCTGTCCAGGACCCGGCGCGCGGCGCTCGCCTGGAGGGTGACGGCGCTCAGCGCGTGCCCCACCGAGTCGTGCAGCTCGCGGGCCAGCCGGTTGCGCACCGCGAGGTCGGCGGCGCGCTCCTCTGCCTGCGCGAGCCGGTCGGCGGGGCTCGGCCCGAGCAGCGCGGGCGCCCAGCGCGCGAGCAGACCCGAGGCCACCGCCGCGCAGCCCGCGAGCGCCACCAGCATGACCAGTCCGGCGACCGGCATCAGCGCCAGAGCCCACGGATGATCCGCGGTTCGGGGAAACAGCTTGTCCGAGTCCCGCAGCGCCGGCACGAACGGCAGCGCGATCAGCGCCAGGGCGAACGGCGGCACGGCCAGCGTCATCCCGCTCAGGATCCCGCCGGCCCCCAGGTGCAGCGTGAACCAGGCGGCGGTGCGGGCCCGTGCCTCCCGGGTGCGCGGCGGCCCGTCCGCGAGCTCCGCCGGATCCACCCCGCACAGCGCCCGCACCACCGCGACCGACATCGGCCGGGTCAGCGGCGACAGGGCCGCGGTCAGCGCGGCGAGCGGCAACCCGCAGGCGAACGAGGCGAGTTGCAGACCCAGGTCCGAGAACACGTCGGTCGCGCCGGTCAGCGGCCCCACCACGACCGAGGCCAGCAGCAGGTACGGCATGGCGAGGGCGCCGCCGATGATCAGATGCAGCCAGCGACGGCGCGCACGGCTCCCGAACAGGAGCCGTGCCGCGGCCTGTGGTCGCACGCTCCTCACGCGGGCACGGGGGTGGTGCGGCGGGCGGCCGCGTGATGGGCGCCGATGGTCACGACGAGCAGGCCGACGATCATCTGCCCAGCGTAGGTGAGGTTCATCAGCGGCGTGGGCTGCCGGGAGAGGTCGTCGACCCCGGTCAGCGAGGCCAGCGCCAGCCAGCCGCCCCAGCAGGCCGCCGCCCCCGACCCCACCCAGAGCAGCGCCAGCGGCACCTTCAGGGTGAGCACGCGCCCGCGCCGGAAGGTCAGCAGCACAGCGCCCGCGACCGCCGCGACGAGATACAGCGCGTTGAACGTCTCCATCACGTAGTAGGTGCTGTCGCGTTCGGCGGCCCGCGCCGCGTTGAGTCCGGCGTCCATGCCGCACGCCCACAGCAGGTGCGTCGTGACCGGCAGCACGGCGAGCAGGGCCGCGCCCACCGCGATCAGGCGCTGCGCCGCGTCCTGCGGGCGGACCGGAAGCTCCCGCACGCGGCCCTGCCAGACCCCGCCCCAGCGTTCCCGCGCGTATCCGACGAAGAGGGCGCCCAGGCACAGGCCCTGCGCGATGAAGCCGGGATACACGACCGCGAACACCCAGTCGTCCAGGAAGGGTTCGCTCGGCCCTGAGCCGCCGCCCGAACCGTCGAACGCCTGCACGATCAGCTGGGCCGGGTAGCCGGTCATGATCGGGGTGAGCAGTCCGGTCGCCACCCACATCGGCACGGCGAGCGCCCAGGCCGGCACCCTGCGCCCCCAGGGGCGGGTCAGCAGGAAGGCGAGGAGGATGACGGCGCCGTCGAGCAGCACGGTGATGCCGTTGGCGACCGCCATCGTCGTGCGGTGGTCCAGGAGGGTGCTGCCGTCGGGGATGCCGACGCGGCTGCCGGCGATCCAGGCGACCTTCAGCGACAGGTACGGGAGACAGGCGAGGACGGTGACGGTTCGCAAGGTGGAGCGCAGCTTCGAGGTCATGCGTCCAGGCTGGCCCGCCGGGTGGCGCGGGTCGTCGTGCGAGCCGGTGATCCCCCTCCGCCGCGCGGCGGAGGGGGAGCGGCGCGAAGAAGGACTACAGGCGGCGCGTGGCCAGGGTCAGGCGGTCCCGGGCGTCGAACAGGGCGTCCTTGACCATCTGTTCGTGCGCCGGGGTGAGGCGGGCGACCGGGACCGAGCAGGAGATCGCGTCCCGGGCCGGGGTCCGGTACGGGACGGCCACGCCGAAGCAGCGCAGCCCCAGCGTGTTCTCCTCCCGGTCCACCGCGAAGCCCTGCTCGCGCACCTGGTGCAGCTCCTCGATGAGCTTCTCGCGGTCCGTGATCGTGTGCTCGGTCAGCGCGGGCAGCGTCTCCGGGAGCAGCTTGCGGACCTGCTCGTCGGTGTGCGTCGCGAGCAGCGCCTTGCCGAGCGAGGTCGAGTGCGCGGGCAGCCGGCGTCCCACCCGCGTGAAGGGCCGCAGATAGTGCTGGGACTGACGGGTGGCGAGGTACACGACGTTCGTTCCGTCGAGCCGGGCCAGGTGGATGGTCTCGGTCGTGTCGTCCGACAGCCGGTCCAGTGTCGGCCGCGCCGCCGCGACCACCTCGTCGCCGTCGATGTACGACGTGCCGACCAGCAGCGCCCGTACGCCGATGCCGTACCGCGTGCCGGTCGCGTCGGTCTCGACCCAGCCGAGCTCGACGAGCGTGCGCAGCAGCATGTAGAGACTGGACTTGGGGTAACCGACGGCCTCCTGGACCGCGGCCAGCGAGTGCATGCCGGGGCGCCCGGCGAAGTACTCGAGCAGCTCCACCGTGCGGACCGCCGATTTGACCTGGGCACCGCCCGCGGCGGCCCCCGCCTCGCCTGCCGACATCTCCCTTGACCCCTTCGTTCCACGGGAATTACTGTCCAGTCTCGATACGAGTTCACGATGAGAGACAGTGTTCAGTATATCGAACAGCTCTCCTGGCCGGCCCGGTGAGCTTCGAAGAAAAGCTGGAAGGATCCGCGGTGGCAGCAGCACCAGTCTGGAGTGTCGACCCCCGAACCGGGAAGCAGCGGGAGCAGGTTGCCGTCGAGGCGACACCGCAGGAGGTGGACCAGGCGGTCCACGCCGCCCAGGCGGCCCGCCCCGCGCTCGCCGACCGCACCGTCCGCGCCGCGTTCCTGCGCTCCGCCGCCGAACTGCTCGCGGCCTCCGAGGAACACCTCGTCGAGGCCGCCGACGCGGAGACCGCGCTCGGCCCCGTCCGGCTCACCGGAGAACTCGCCCGCACCTGCTATCAGTTGCGGGCCTTCGCCGACATCGTCGACGAGGGCGCCTTCCTCGACGTGGTCATCGACCACCCGGACGCCACGGCCACCCCGCCCGTCCCTGACCTGCGCCGCTACAAGATCCCGCTGGGCGTCGTCGCCGTCTACGCGGCCTCGAACTTCCCCTTCGCCTTCTCCGTGCCCGGCGGCGACACCGCGAGCGCGCTCGCCGCGGGCTGCCCGGTCGTCGTCAAGGCCCACCCCGACCACCCCGCCACCTCCGAGCTCGTCGCCGCCACGATCCGCCGCGCCGCCGCCCGGCACGGCATCCCCGAGGGCGTCCTCGGCCTGGTCCACGGCTTCGAGGCCGGACTCGAACTGGTGCGGCACCCGCTCGTCGCCGCCGCCGGCTTCACCGGTTCCGTCCGCGGCGGGCGGGCCCTGTTCGACGCGGCGGCGGCCCGGCCCGTGCCGATCCCGTTCCACGGAGAGCTCGGCTCGCTCAACCCCGTCGTGATCACCGAGGCGGCGGCCGCCGAGCGCGCCGACACGATCGGTACGGGGCTCGCCGGATCCATGACGCTGGGCGTCGGGCAGTTCTGCGTGAAGCCGGGGCTCGTCTTCGCGCCGCGCGGCGAGGCCGGCGACGCGCTGGTCAAGACGCTCACCGCCGCCGTCAGCGACACCGAGGCCGGGGTCCTGCTCGACCACCGCATGCGGGACAACTTCGTCGCCGGGGTCACCGCGCGAGCGGAACTGCCCGAGGTCGAGGCGCCGGTCACGCCGGGCGCGGGCGGCGACCACACCGTCGCGCCCGGATTCCTCACCGTGCCCGCCGCGCGGCTCGCCGAGGACGGGCCGCACGACCTGCTGCTCGAAGAGTGCTTCGGGCCGGTCACCGTCGTCGCCCGCTACGGCTCGGCGGACGAGGTGACCGCGGTCCTGTCCCGGCTGCCCGGCAACCTCTCCGCCACGCTCCAGCTGTCCGAGGGCGAGGCCGCCGGCGAGGGCCGGGGCGCCGAGCTCCTCGCCGAGCTCACGCCGCTCGCGGGCCGCGTCCTCGTCAACGGCTGGCCGACCGGCGTCGCCGTCGCACCCGCCCAGCACCACGGCGGGCCCTACCCGGCGACCACCTCCACCTCCACCTCGGTCGGCGGCACCGCGATCGAGCGCTGGCTGCGGCCCGTCGCCTACCAGACGACGCCCGAGGCGCTGCTCCCGCCCGAGCTGCGCGACGGCAATCCGCTGGGGCTGCCGCGCCGCTACAACGGCCGCCTGGAACACTGACCGGCATGGAACTGCGACTCCCCGAACTGCCCTTTCCGCTGCGCAGCTACGGCCCCGACGGCAACTGGTCGTACGAGGACGGCACGCTCACGGGGTGGGCGGGGCCCCGGCAGGACCGGTTCGTGCCGCCCACGGGAGACTCCCTGGAGCCCGCCTCCGACGCGCCGCGCCTGCTGGGGGCGGCGCCGGAGGGGGACTTCCAGCTGATCGCGCGGGTCACCGTCGGGTTCGAGGCGGCCTTCGACGCGGGGGTGCTCTACCTCCACGTCGGCGACCGGGAGTGGGCCAAGCTCTGCTTCGAGCGCTCCCCGGACGAGCCCACCATCTGCACGGTCGTCACCCGGGGCCACTCGGACGACGCGAACGCCTTCGTCGTGGCGGGCCGCTCCGTCTGGCTCCGGATCAGCCGGACCGGCGCCGCGTTCGCCTTCCACGCCTCGACCGACGGGACCACCTGGACCTTCATCCGCATCTTCACGCTGGGTGACGAGAAGACCGCGGGCGCGGCACTGGTCGGCTTCCTCGCCCAGTCCCCGGTCGGCGAGGGCTGCGTCGTCACCTACGACCACATCGAGTACCGCCCCACCTGGCCCGACGGCCTGCGTGACGGTTCCTGACCGGCACGGTCGTCCGGCCCGGGAATTTCCGGAGGGGGGTTCCGGTTGTGGAGGGGAGTGCGGGGCACCCCCTGCGCCGTACGTCACCCGAAGCGAGCGAGAGACCCCCATGCGCGTCGAGATCTGGACCGACATCAACTGCCCGTTCTGCTACATCGGCAAGGCCCGGTTCGAGCAGGCACTCGACGCCTTTCCGCACAAGGCCGAGGTCGAGGTCGTCCACCGGTCCTTCGAGCTCGACCCGACGGTGAAGAAGGACTTCACCGGCCTCGTCGTCCCGCACATCGCCGAGAAGTACGGCATCAGCGAGGCCCAGGCCGCCGCCAACGAGAAGGGCCTCGGCCAGCAGGCCGGCGCGCTCGGCCTGCCCTACCTCACCGAGGGCCGCGACTACGGCAACAGCTTCGACCTGCACCGACTCCTCCACCTGGCCCACGAGCGCGGCCTCCAGGACGCGATGATCGACGCCCTCTACCGCGGCAACTTCGCCGAGGACGCGTCCGTCTTCGCCGACGAGGAGCACGTCGTGAAGCTCGCCGTCGAAGCCGGCCTCGACGAGACCGAGGTCCGCGGGGTGCTCGCCGACCCCGAGGCCTACGCCGACGCGGTCCGCGCCGACGAGCAGGAGGCCGCCGCGCTGGGCGCGACCGGCGTCCCGTTCTTCGTGCTCGACCGCAAGTTCGGCGTCTCCGGCGCCCAGCCCGCCGAGGTCTTCACGCAGGCCCTCACCCAGGCCTGGTCCGCCCGCTCCCCGCTCACCGTCATCGAGACCGCGGACAGCGCCGACGGTGATGTCTGCGGCCCCGACGGCTGCGCCGTGCCCCAGGCCTGACCTGCACTGATAAGCGCCTCTTAGAGGTACTGCTCAAACATCCGCAATGGACGGGTAGTTGGCGGCGGGGCACAGTGGACGCATGGAGACTTCCGCTGTGCCCCAGCTCGACGCCGGCCTGGTCCGCGCCGAGTACACCCCGGCCACCACCTACCTGAACACGGCGAGCTCAGGCCTTCTCCCGGCCCGCGCCACCGCCGCGATGCGCGACGCGATCACCGTGATGGCCGAGGGCGGCTCCATCGACGACCTGTTCACCGACGTGGAGGACGCGCGCGCCGCGTTCGCCCGGCTGGCCGGCGTCCCCGTGGAGCGCGTCGCGACCGGCAACTCCGTCGCCGTCTACACCGGCCTGATCGCCGCCTCGCTCCCCGACGGCGCCGAAGTCCTCACGGCCGAGGGCGAGTTCAGCTCCACGATCAACCCGTTCCATGTGCGCCCGGACCTCAAGGTCCGCACCGTGCCCCTGGAGGCGCTCGCCGAGTCCGTCCGCCCCGGCACCGCGCTCGTCGCCGTCAGCGCGGCCCAGTCCGCCGACGGCCGCGTCGCCGACGTGCGGGCCCTGCGGGAGGCGACCCGCGCCCACGGCGCCCGGCTGTATGTGGACGCCTCGCAGGCCGCCGGCTGGTACCCGCTCACCGAGCACGCCCCGCACGCGGACTACGTCACGTCCGTCGCGTTCAAGTGGCTCACCTGCCCGCGCGGCGCGACCTTCTTCATCGGCCCCGCCGACCCGGAGGGGTTCGCGGCGCTGCGCCCGGTGTTCGGCGGCTGGGTCGCGGGGGAGCGGCCCTGGGACAGCTGCTACGGCCCGGTCACCGAACTCGCCTTCTCCGCCCGCCGGTTCGACGAGACCCCGGGCCTCGTCTCGTACACCGGAGCCCGCCGCTCCCTCGAGCTGATCGAGGAACTGGGCCCCGACGCGGTGTGCGCCCACGACCTGGCCCTCGCCGAGCACTTCCGGGCCGGGCTCGCCGAGCGGGGCCTCGCCCCGATCCCCGCCCCGGGCTCGCCGATCGTCTCCGTGCCGGGACTCGGCGCCCGCCAGCCGGAGCTGCGCACGAAGGGCATCGAGGTCTCCAACCGGGCCGGCAACCTGCGCGCGTCCTTCCACCTCTACAACACGCGGGACGACGTGGACCGCCTCCTGCACGCCCTGGCCTGAGCCGACAGGAGAACAGGAGAACGGAGCGGGGCGGGGCCTGAAGGCCCCGCCC